>CANJNU010000050.1 GCA_947475645.1 Bacteriovoracaceae bacterium
ATAGAAGCTTCCCCAAGCGGCATAAGTAGCTCCCGCATTTTCAAAAATGGCTGGATTATTAAGAATAGTGGCTTGAGTGTTGCCCACTTTCTCTCCAGTTTGGTGCAGATCCCAGGCCTTGCTTCTGCCTCGGGCGCAGGTATCTCCCTCTTGGGCGTGACCGAAGGCCTCATGTGCAATCACCCCGGAAACAACGGGTCCAAAGACTACTTTGTATTTTCCTGGAACCAGGCGTTCGGCTTTCTTCAGTGCCTTAAGATCACGAATCAGGGTGTTCAGTTCGCTCTCTTGAAAATCGAGAGCCTCAAGTCCACCCAGCCCACCGGCCGTAAAGTGAGTGCGGTCCGATCCCGACATGGCCACAACAGCCAGGCTTTGCCGATAAAGGGTTTGCGACATTTGTGTCTCGCGATCCACGAAGATCGACTCTTCAACAGCAAACCCCTCGCGAGCCATCGCGTAGGTAAGGCTTTCGATCGGAAACTGATTCTGCTCACAAAGCACTTTCAGCTTGGCGAGAATGCCTTGGAGCTTCTCAAAACGCTCACTTGCTGCGAGGAATAAGGGGTCTTTCTGAAATGAAATTCCAAAGTGAACGTGTGTTTGGGCGTTTGCCCCTTCCGGCACTTGCGAAGTAATGTCGCTTTCAAGTTTTTGTTTAAGTCTCTCTTCCCAGTTCGGACAGCGGTAATAGCGCGGTTGTAGTCCTTCAGGGGCGGGACTTCTTGAAACGCGATCAGAAAAGACCTGTGCCGTTTTCTGCAAAGATTCGAAATCTAAGTCGTCGGTGGCCTGTTCGAATAAAGTATATCCGTCGTAAATGCGCAAAACGACTCCGGTGCGGACGTTCTCGGAAAGTTGAGTTTGCTTCAGATTTGCGACGAAACTCTTCGAGCTTTTACGCTCGAAGAAAATGGAGGCATAACGACTCGATACCTCCGCCTCCAAAGTACTCAGTAATTGAACCATCTGATTTTTCAGGGGGATGAGTTCTGCTGAAAGGGGGGCCCGAGAAATGGAAGTCGATTTCGAATTCATACCTATCCTTTAATCATAGTTTTGGGGTGGTCTTCAAGTGCCCTCATGTTAGTCTTTTGTGTATGGGTAACCTGCTCAAGGTCTTTGCAAGCCGCCGAATGCTCACCGTGCTCTTCCTTGGGTTTTGCTCTGGCTTGCCGCTAGCCCTCACTGGGGGAACGCTTCAGGCTTGGATGAAGGATGCTGGAGTTGATTTGGCAACCATTGGCAGGTTTGCGTTAGTCGGGCTGCCCTACACGGCTAAGTTTCTGTGGTCCCCCTTTCTTGATAATATTCCTCCGCCGTTTTGGGGGCGTAGACGCGGGTGGGCAACGGTTGCGCAGCTCGGTTTAGTGGTCAGCATTCTTGCAATGTCGCAGATGGATCCTACGACTCAGATCGGCGGGCTCATCTCCCTCGCGCTGGCACTTGCGTTTTTTAGTGCAAGCCAAGACATCGTTCTCGATGCGTTTAGGACAGAGCTTCTAAAGAATGAAGAATTGGGAGCTGGGGCGGGAGTTTTCGTTACAGGCTATCGCTTGGCCGCTTTGGTTTCAGGAGCGTTGGCGTTAATTCTTGCTGATCGCCTGCCTTGGAAGAGTGTTTATATGATTATGGGCGTACTGATGAGCCTAAGTTCGCTCGCAGTGTATTTCTCGCCCGAGCCGAAGGTTGAACTTACTTCCGTTGACACGATGTCATTCAGGGAAAGGTTCGGTGCCCCGTTTTCTGAATTTTTTAGTCGTGAAGGCGCAGTTGAAATTTTGCTTTTTGTGATGATCTACAAGCTACCCACTTTAATGGCTACAGCACTGACTACCGTTTTTTTAATGGAGGTCGGATTTACGAAAACCGAAATTGGCGCCGTTACGAAGGTGGCAGGATTAATTGCTACCATCGTAGGTACTTTGTCGGGTGGGGCGCTGATGATGCGTCTAGGTACGCGTCGTGCGCTTTGGTTTTTTGGAGTCTTGCAAGCCACAGCCGGGCTGGGTTTTATTCTAATTTCAGCCGTGGGTAAGAGTGTTGTTGTTCTCACCGCAGTGATCATTATGGAAAATTTCATGATGGGTTTGGGTGTTGCAGCCATTCAAGGTTTTATGATGGCCACCTGTAGTCGCCAATTCACGGCAACTCAGTTTGCATTGCTTTCAAGTATTACTGCAGTCACGCGAGTGGTTCTTCTGGCTCAGGCTGGCGTATTGGCCGAGAGATTGGGATGGACCTCTTACTTTATCTTCTCAGTGCTTCTGGCTATTCCAGGGCTATTTCTGCTGGCGCGCTATGATCATTGGCAGAGTTTAAAGCATCATGTGATGAGTCGTTGGGAAAAGGCTCAGGGCTTTGCCTTTTTGCTGGGGCTAATAGCAATTGGGTCTGAGCCCATCTGGGCGTGGCAAAATCAGCGGGCATTAGGCACACACATGGCGCAAGCAGGAGCCGTTCTTATTCTTTGTGCGGTGGTGTTTACTGTGGTTCGGGGTAGATTATGGGGCCGCAGGCTCGGTAACGGGTAATTGAACCCGTAAAAAGAGCTTCGGAACTTCTGCCGAAACGTGGAACAGTGACCGATTCTCCAAAGCAAGACTTGTGCTCGATGCCGGATCGGCTTCTATTCCCAAAGCAGCAAGTAATGCGCGACTGGCCTGGGGAAGCACTGGGTACGCAATGACCGCAAGAGCTTGTAAAAGGCGCAAACAAACACCAAGTACCGTTTGCAAGCGTTCGGCCTGTGCGGGATCTTTTGCAAGTGCCCACGGCTTGTTCTCGTTCACATAGAGGTCGGTCGCCGTAACCAGTTCTGACCAAGCTTTTAAAGCATTTTGATATTTAAGTTCATCAAATCCATGATTCCAAGCAGTGAGAGTAGTCTCGCGCTTCGCAAGCACGACGTGATCGATCTCAATAAGTGAGGAGGGGGCAAATTCACCTTTGAAGTTCTTTTGGCAGAGGGTCAAGACTCGGGAAGCGAGGTTACCAATGCCGTTCGCTAAATAGGCGTTAATGGCGTTCACGTAGCCTTCGAGAGTAAAGGTTGAATCCTGTCCGTAAGACATTTCGCGAAGCAGGTAGAAGCGCGGGGTTTCTCGACCGAACCTTTCTTCTATTTCAAGTGGACGAATTACGTTTCCGAGCGATTTGCTCATCTTGGTGCCATCGACGAGCCAATATCCGCTTGCATGAATTTCTGAGAATAAGGGAGCACCCAGGGCGAGAAGCATGGTGGGCCAGTAGATTGCGTGCGCTTTCAGAATATCTTTTGCAATGAGGTGATTCGTTGTTTCCCAGAGGGATTTGTCCCAGTTTGGTCCCGACCAGCCTGTTGCGACGAGGTAGTTCAACAGTGCATCGAACCAAACATACGTCACGAAGTGAGAATCAAACGGTAGTTCAATTCCCCATGTGAGGCGTGTTTTTGGCCGTGAGATACACAAGTCCGCCAAGGGCTGTTTTAAGAACGAGAGAACTTCCTGGCGATAGTGTTCGGGGCGAATCGCGTTCGAATTTTTCTCGTAGTGATCGATCAGTTGCTGTTGGTACCGACTCATCAAGAAGAAATAATTGGCTTCTTTACGGGGTTCTGGTTTCTTTTGGTGGTCGGGGCAAAGGCCTGTTGCGGTGACTTCATTATCGGTGAGAAACCGCTCGCAACCCACGCAGTAATTGCCTTCGTACTCTCGAAATACGATCTCGCCTTTATCTTTGAGGGTTTGAAGGGCGTGTTGAACCTGCTTGACGTGATTTTCATCGGTGGTGCGATAGAAAATATCAAACTTCAAATCCATCTTTTCCCATGTGGTGCGAAAGTCTTGAGAAACTTCATCCACAAATTCGCGAACATCGCGATTCTGAGATTTAGCCATTTGCTCGATCTTCTCGCCGTGCTCGTCAGTTCCAGTAAGAAAGGTCACTTGAAGCCCGCGCTGCTTACGGTAGCGTGCAATTACATCCGCCAGTAGCGTGGTGTAAGAATGCCCTAAGTGGGGGCGTGCGTTTACATAATAAAGGGGAGTGGTGATGTAAGAGCGAGAAGGTGAATTCGAAGCCATGATTGTCTGGGTTTAACAGTGCCCAACGGATTAGGTCAATGGAGAAGGGGGGATGCCCTGCACTGCGAGGGCTCGGTCGAAGTGTTTAAAAGAATCCTTTGAGTCGTCTAAGAGCTTGCGTCCAGGGCACAGCAGGGCCTCATTCGGAAAGTCGAGGTCGGTTCCCGCCATAAGGTGCTTGGGGCCACATTTCTCAAGAATTTCGGCTACGACGCGGTCGTATTTTCGTTGATCTTCGGGATCGAGTAGTTCGATTTCTGCAACACCTTCGGGTACATAACGATAAAAACGGGGAACTTCGCGTGACCAAAGTAGGGGCGGCGAATAGATCGATTTTACCCCAGGGTTATCGTGAGCTCGTTTACGGTGCGCAACGCTCGTATTCAGGTCAACCACTTCGCCGTAAGCGGTTCCCACCCAAAAGTGCAAACTTTTTCCCCAGCATCCCGCCCAAAGTACGGTGTGGTCTTCGAGAACTTCAATCCATGCCGCTTGTCCGTAAAAAACGCGTCCTGCAATATCGAAGGTTTTGAGCGCCTCAACGCATGCGGCAGCAACCATCAGGGGATAGTCTGATCGATCACCCATAATACGATCGACGACGCGCGTAACAACGCGAGTTACGTTAGCAATTACTTCGATCGGGGTATCACTGGGTGCGGATTGCGAAGGAGTTTCAGGGGCCGACATAGGGCAGTATTTATTCTCTTAAGGCCCCAATTGCGACAGAAATCCACCCCAGAAGAAAGAACACGCCACCGATGGGTGTGATGGCCCCCAGAATTTTGATATCCGTCAGTGCTAGTGCGTAGAGACTTCCTGAGAAGATGAGAATTCCCAGTGACCAAAAGCAACAGGTTCGATGAGTCCACTTTCCTTGATTTCGAATTACTGCAATTAAGGCAACTGCATGGATGAGTTGGTAGTGCGTGGCCGTGTGAAAAATTTCTAGTGAGTGCGGCGAAAGCTTTCCGGAAAGGGCGTGGGTTGCGAAGGCGCCTAGAACAACACCGGTAAACCCAAAAACTCCAGAAAGCGCGCCCCAGCGCTGAGTTATTGTACTCATTTATTTACCTTATTTCTAAGTAGTTTAAGCCCGCGATCAATCGCCTCGCCCCGATCTACGCGGGTCAGTCCTTGCTTCTGAAGCTTCGCTTCGAGTTGAGTTGCCCACGAAGTTTTTAGCACCAGTTCTAGAATCTCAAATCGAAGCAACCAATCATTTGGAAAGTCTATTTGCAGTTTGCTCTCAATTTCCTCAAGGGCAGTCAGGGTGGTCGTAGGATCATTGATCCACTCCTGGGTCTCTCGAATTTGGCGAACCACTGCATAAAGTTCATTCAGGGGTCGGTTTTCATCCGTGAGGTTCGTTTTTTGCTTTCCGGCCTTTTGCGCATGGCCGCCGGTAGCGTTTAGGTAAGCAGCGCGATCGGCGGCCCCGCCAAAAACCGACGACGCTGTGTTTCCGCAGGCCAGATCAAATGTGCCCCATTCGGGCTGAAACAGAATCTCACCGTGAAGTGTAACCGTACATTCGGTAAAAGTCAGAATCAGATTACTGCCATTCTTCTCAATGCGAGATTGGTATCTTCCAGCGACTCGCACGCCTGACTCGTATTCAAATTCCACTAACGATCCTGGCGTCAGTACAAGATCAGTAACCGACGAAATCAGGCCCCTGAGGGGGCCTAGCGGAGTGGAGTAGCCCTCGCGATGGTGGGCCGGGCCTTGTGCTTCAAGTTCGAGATCTTGATACGCAAGTTGAGTTGGACCCTGAAACCGCAAAAAGCAAACAGCGCCTAAGTCATTTTTTCTAATTTGGGTAAGAACGCCGCTGATTTGCAGTGCTGAGTCGAGAACGGTCGTAGTCACTGTTTTTGCGCGAACGGCCTTCTCCAGTGATGTTGTGCCCCCTTGGCGATAAGCCAATGTTTGAGCAAATTTCTCGAGTTCTTGTTCAAGAATCTCAAAGCTCTCTGCCACAAAAAGTTGGGGTTGGGGCTTCGTAATGTCGTAAGTAGTTTCAGTGCATCGAATTGAAAACGGAACTTTTACGACTTGTTTTTCAAGGCAATGGAAGCTTTCGTTGATCGATGAAAATAGGCCGGCACCATAGATCTTCGGATTCTCCATGCTTCCGATCAGTCCGTATTCGAAGGTCCACCAGCCCATGCGACCCAGAAGAGTGGCTTCGCTGAGGTCAGTTTGGGCTGCAAGTGCTTCATCCAATTGCTTCTGAGCCTGAGTTTGTTGATCTGGGGTGGAGGTTGGGTCTTCTTTAACGACCGAAAGATTGCGAATGGCTTCGTAAACGGCCATATCTTGGTACGAGAAGATCGCTTTTCTGGAGAGCTCTCCGTAGCTGCGCAAATACTTTGAGTAAGATGGGTCAGCCAGCATCGGGGCGTGGCCCGCGGCCTCGTGAACGATATCGGGTGCAGGAGTGTAGCTAAGGTGATCGATTTGGCGCATATCGCAAGCAATCGGTAGAATTCCCAAAGCTTGGAACTCCATAAAGATTGCAGGCGGAATAAAGCCGCTCACAGAAACTGCCCTCCAGCCAAGGCGAGTGAGGCATTGGTCCATCTCTTCAATCGATGGAATTCGCTCTTCATGAATTCCTGTGGCCTTGAGGCCCGCTAGATAATGCGGATGAGCCTTTTCGCCTAAATAATCTCGCGAAAGCTTTTGAATAAATCTCCATCCCGCATGATCCATGGGGGTATAAAGACTGGCATCTTGACGCGTAACATAGGG
>CANJNU010000051.1 GCA_947475645.1 Bacteriovoracaceae bacterium
CCTTCAGCACCTCCATCTCTTTGATGCTGTGCTGAACTAAATTCGCCAAGACTTTTCTACGAGGGCCCTCGAGAAGCTCACTTTTATGAAGCGAATGGGATGACTTTGCATCTTGAGTAGCACGTACGACTGTACTTTGCGACCGCTCAACAGCGATGAGCTCCCGGCGCACAGACAACTGCTGCAGCCGAATCCGGTCGGCAAGGGTCGCGCGCCTGGCCTCCAATTCCATTACCCGCGACTCGAGCTCGCCGAGGCGTTTCTTTCCGATCGAACGCTCGGTCTGCTGGAGCTTCAAAAGAAGCTGAATTTTCTTAACGCTCGTTTGAGCCTGTTTCTTTGATTTAAGATTAGTAATCAGTTCGGATTCGAGAGAAACCACTTGGGTTCTTAGCTTGGACAGCTGATCAGTAAAGGTTGTAGTTGCCGCGTGGTTTACGGCCGATGCCGCTCGAGCTAATTCGGTAATTCCAAGAAATACGGAGAGGACTCCGAGCCGATTAGGTCGCAAAAAGATCATCTTTCTTCGGCTCCCGATGAGGTTGAAAGGCCAGCCATCAGGCCAAGTAACATACCAGCCAGCAGCAAGAACGCCGCAGTACTGACGGGCGCATGTGGAAACTGACTCATCAAGGGAGAAAGGTTGCGTACCCGGAGACCCAACCAGGATCGCGCCAGTAACCAACCGATTGCAGCAAATCCACCGCCCAGAGCCCCCACCCAAAAACAGGAGAGAATACTGGGCAGCCTCATTAATGTCCCGGAAGCGCCCCATTGCCTTAGCACGCTGAGCGACTCTCGATGTAAGAATGCGTTGGTCTTCGCCAGGTGAACCAGGCCCGTAATTAACGCTATTCCAAGGCCAATCACAACGACTGCAATAAAAGTTCGGAGCGCACGAAATGCACCGACCACTTGTTCAAATCGTTGATGGGAGCTCGCCACCGAGTCAACCCCATTCATTGCCTTTAAGCGATCGATTACCTTCGCGGCCCCCCCCATTGCGAATGAACCCGAAATTGATACATACCGCGGAACTACAGCTTTGCCTTCCGGACCTAAATCTAGGATCTCGCGAACGAGTTCAGGATACGCAACCTTCAACTGACCGAGGAACTGATCCCCGTTTACCCGTCGAATTTCGACGCGCTCAGCTTGTGATCCCAATGAAACTCGAATCGAGTCCATTATTTTTTGATCCTCTTGTTCGCCGACTTGCTCGTCACTCAACGTGACCGAAGGTGAAGAAGGAGTTAAATAAGCCAAAATTACTTCGTCACTTTGTAGCTGATCTAAGAGAGGCGTTAATCCAGATTGAATCCAGTAAAACACTCCCATCATCGAAAGAAGCAAGCCCACGACCAGGGCCGATGAAACCTGACTGATCCCTGCGAGGCGCCAAGGGCGGAATGAAAGTTTTAGAAGAAACATGGACCACTTCCTTCTTCCACATGCAGATTGCCGTTCTTCATTATCGCGCAACGCTTTCTTACTCTCCGAATAATCTCGCGGTCGTGGGTGGCAACGACCACCGTTGCTCCCGATGTGTTGGCGCGCAAAAAAAGATCCATTAATGACCAAGTAAAATCTCGATCTTGAGCACCTGTAGGCTCGTCGGCAATGACTAGTTCGGGGCATCTCACAAGCGCCCGAGCCACAGCAAGGCGCTGCGCCTCGCCTCCCGACAGAGTCGATGCCATTCGTTCGCGTTTCTCGACCAATCCCAGTCGATCGAGAAGCTCTCCTGCTCGCGAGCGCCCTTGCGCGCCCGATGCGCGCCGCCCCGCCAACTGAACCGAGAGCATTAAATTATCCAGTACGCTAAGATCCGGAATTAACTTAATATTTTGAGGTACAAAACCCACTACCTGCCGAATGGAGCGAAGGGTAGATTTCGAACATCTCGCCAGATCGTAACCAAAAAGTCGCAATTCGCCTTGTGTGGGTAATTCTTCGGTCGCAAGCAAACGAAGGAATGACGATTTCCCTGCGCCCGTTCCCCCAAGCACATAAAGAAAATCACCCTTCTTTAACTCAAGCTCTAGACGATCTAGAACTTGAAGTTGTCCGAAGTAACTTTTTGAAACCGCCTTAAGTGTGACCACTGAAGCACTCGACATAGCTTTAGCTTACCCATATAAACCGGCAAGCATCAATAAATTGGATTGGATTGGATTGGCCACTGGATTTCGTATGTTCTCTGGAGTCTGAATTTTGACGTTTTTAATCGATCGCTGAAGCGTGATAACCAGCAGCCTCGACCGCCTCAATTAGCTTTGCGGGATCGACCTGTACTCCCGACTTAAGGCTCACAATAGCCAAATGTGGAGCATCATTACCTTTTTTTGCCTTAAAGGTTACCTTTTCCACACCGTTGATCTTTTTTAACGAGGCAGTAATCGCTTTTTCACAACTTTGGCAACTCATCCCAGTAATCTGAAATACGGCTTTCGACTTCCCTGCCTCGCTTAAGAGAAACGCTGGGCGTCCCGACATGGATTGCCCCTCCGCATGCGCTTCGCCTTCACAAGCACGCAGCACAGGAGACAGAATTGAAGCAGTGAGCGCGAATCCGATTACGAAAACATTTTTCATGATGGAATCCTACCCCATCTCTCCTTTAGAATCAAAGTCTGTGAATCTCTCTCGGCTTGGACCCCCTTCATTTGAATGGCTGACTAAAAATATCCGAATTTTAGGGAATCGATTTGCTTTTATTGCGCCCTGGCTGCGACTAGCCGGTTTACGCTGGCTTATTGGATATTGGATATGGATTGCCGTATTTCGATTAATCGCCCTGACCTTGTTAACCTACTTCATGATTACCGGAAATCACGGCGTGCGCTTCGAAGAGCTTAGCGATGCATTTACAAGTAATGAGCTTACATTCATGGGTGTGGGATCTGCCCTTTTCGTTCTAGCGTGTCGCTGGCTGCCCTCTCAATCCATCCTCTCGCCCCCTCAGCCGCTCCCCGCTCTCAGTAAGGCTGCCTGGCTTCCGGGGTTTACTCAGGGCTCGATTCTCGCCGGTGGAATCGTATTGGTCTTTCTGCTTCTCGGCTCGCACCAATACCTCGGTTTCTTCATTCAGATGGACGGTGCGCCCATCGCGCTACTCACGCTTTTCGTCAGAACCTTGGCACTCTGTTCCTTCGCCTACTTCGACGAATACATTTTTAGAAAGCAGATCGAGGCCCCTCTGATTCATGAACTTTGCCAAGGAGAGAAGCGATGGATCCGGCAACTTCAAGTGACGGCTGGCACAGCCCTTCTCTACGCCACGGTACGTTGGGTTCAATTTGATTTAGGCTGGATGACCTTTTTTACGCTTCTTTTGCTCTCCTCCAGTCTCTCATTACGCGCCGCCCACAGTAAAAGTTTCGTACAAGGCGCGGGATTTATTGCCGGGATACTGATTTTTTTTCAACCCATATGCAGCCTTCCTGTCTTCGGAAGTGACTTTATGGGGCTTATATTAATGAAATATCAATCGAAGACCATGGAGACTGATTATTTCACTCGATTGCTGACGGGGGGGGCCGGTGGTCCCCTTTCGAGTCTCTCGCTTCAAGTGCTTCTCGCGATCGATCTTTATAGAAACTTCCGGTTAGCGAAGAAAAGCATTTAATCCCGAAGTGTTCCTCGATAAACTCCAAGGCCTATGCAGAACACAGCTCTTTCTCCGGCCTCTCTCAATTTTATCGACATGATTGCGGAAAGCAGTTTCATGGCCAAGGTCGTGCTCGTTCTCTTGGTCGGCTCTTCGATTTTTTGTTGGGCAATCATTCTTAGTAAACTCAAAACACTTTCTAACTGCGTTCATCAGAATAATAAGTTTCTCGATACATTCTGGAAAAGTAAGAATTTGGAGGAAATCATAGCCAAAACTGAGAAGTTCAATAAGTCACCAGTGGCTATCGTTTTTAAGAATGGTGTACGCGAGCTTCAAAGAATCACCGCTGCGGAGGTGGTTCTTACTTCTGCCGAAAAACTCGAAAACATTAATCGAACCCTGATGAGAACTTCGACAGCAGAGGTTGCTCAACTTGAAAATTACCTGGGCTGGCTGGGAACAACAGCAAGCGCCGCTCCCTTCGTTGGACTTTTTGGAACGGTTTGGGGCATTCTCGAATCCTTCCGCAGTATCGGCGCATCAGGCGCAGCAAATCTAGCCGTGGTCGGCCCCAGCATTTCCGAAGCGCTCATTACAACAGCCGTGGGAATTGCTGTGGCCATTCCAGCGGTGGTTGCCTTTAACCACTTCTCGGGACAAATTAGAAAAATTGCAGTCGAAATGGAATGCTTTTCTCAAGACTTTATCAACATTATTCAAAGAAGCGGTAACTTGTCTGGAAAGAGAGACTAAGCCATGGGTTTTTCTATTCGAAAGACACCGTCCACGCTGGCCGAAATTAACGTAACTCCGCTTGTCGATGTGATGCTCGTTTTACTGATTATCTTTATGATTTCTGCCCCCATGATGCAACAAGGAGTACATGTAGACCTACCGAAGGCGAATGCGGGTAGCCTAGATGATGTTCCCGAGCAGATCTTACTGGTGATCAATAGCAAAAAACAAATTT
This sequence comes from Bacteriovoracaceae bacterium, assembly GCA_947475645.1. Taxonomy (GTDB): domain Bacteria; phylum Bdellovibrionota; class UBA1018; order UBA1018; family UBA1018; genus CANJNU01. The sequence continues at coordinate 4,584 of CANJNU010000051.1, forward strand.
CGATGAGTAATAACCTCGTCGACATAACAACCCTTCGCACTAAACTCGAGAGCATTGCCTCGGTGAAACCCCAAGTTCAGGTTTTCATTCAAGCCGACCAAAGCATTGCCTATGGCTTCGTTGCTCAAGTGATGGCGGAAGTTAAAAAAGCTAAAATCATACGAGTAGGCTTGGTTACGGCACCCGAAGATCCCGTTCGATGAAGTCAATCCCCGCAACGCTCGCAGCCCCCCTCAATCCAAACCGATCCCACGATAACCAGCTGGGCAGAGCGCTGCGCATTTCTACGTACCTTCACGTCGCCTTACTTCTCTTCTTAATGATTAAAAACTGGGTCCTTCCCTCGGAACCCAAATTCTTAGCGCCATCCCTTCAAGTCGATTTAGTCTCACTTCCTCAAAATCTCAAAAAGGACGTTCCTTCGCCGACCATTCCGGTGGCCGAGCAGAGCGAGAGCCCGGCGGCCAGCCCACACGCTGTGCCCGCCCCAATCGAGCGCGTCGAGGCGCCCAGCATTCATCCGAACGAAATGGTGCTTCATCCAAAAAGGGCCAAACCTTCGAGCACCAAACATCAGGCAAACAAAGACCGTGAGAAGCGCATTCATGGCGCACTTGCTCGAATTAAGGCGCTCAACAAAATCGGCGGAAATGAAAAGCCCGGCTTGCGAGTCGCACAGCCTCTCACTGGCAATCAACTTTCACGAGGAACAAGCCAAAGCGGCGACGCTCGCGAGGCAGCCATCTCTGGGTACGACCAAGCCCTTCGCGATCGGCTGATCGAGAACTGGGCGCTCCCCGTTTGGCTTTCGAGACAAAACCTTTCCGCGCGGGTTCAACTCTTTCTGGACGGTCGAGGCAATATCCGAAACTTTAAGTTTTTGAAACGCTCAGGAAGCGAGCAATTCGACCTTGCCGTGCGTAAAACACTCGAGGACAGCCAGCCGTTCCCACCGCCTCCCGAGGAAGTTCGGTCATGGATTCAAAGCGAGGGTGTTACTTTAGGATTCCCTCTTTAAGCGAAGCAGCCCCCTTTATTCCTGCAGCCAATCATGAGACATATAAAGGATGAGCTTCGGTTCCAAGGTTATCTTCGTTACGGGTTTAGCTTCTACAGTTTTTTTCTCGGGTTCATGGGCTCTAGCAGAAATCCCTACCTATATTGCTGTGGGCGCCGCACAAACAAAGAAGTCGGTCATCGCATTTCCAGAATCGCTAGGAGAGGCCGCGCTTGCAAGCGAAGTAAGTGCCACGGTAAAATCTGATCTCAGCTTTACCGACCTCTTTAAATTTCTACCCAACTCTGCCTTTTTAGAGAAAACAGGAACAGGCATCCTTCCGGGAGAGTTCAAACTGTCAGACTGGAGCAGTGTGGGCTCTGATTTCGTTTTAAAAACATCGCTGATGCGGCAGCCTGTGGGCGTTGCCTTAGAAATACATCTCTACGAGGCCGCATCCGGCAAGCAACTTCTCAATAAGAAATTGATCGGTCAGACCTCTGAACTTAAACCGTTGGCGCATACCCTTGCAAATGAGGTTCTCACGGCGCTGACAGGGCTTCCGGGCATCTTTCAAACTAAAATAGCCATGGTTTGCGATCGCACAGGAAAAAAGGAAATTTACATGATGAACTTCGACGGCTCACAAGTCCGTCAAGTCACTCAGCATCAATCAACCTCCTTCTCTCCCGCATGGAGTCCAGACGGAACTCGTTTGGCCTACTCGCTCTTCAATCGCCATAGAGACAATACAAAGAACATCGACTTATTTGAGTTTAACTTTACGAATAACACCATTCGTATGCTCTCCAATAGGCAAGGCATAAACAGTGGATCATCCTACTCGCCCGACGGAAAAAAAATTGCGCTGACGATGAGCTTTCCTGGAAATCCAGAAATTTTCACCCTCGACATTGCCTCTCAGCAAGTCACCCGAATTACCAAATCGATGGGGTTTGATGTCGATCCGTCCTGGAGTCCAGACGGAAAAAGGCTCGCTTTCGTTTCCTCCCGAACGGGCAGGCCCATGGTCTTTAGTCAAAATGCGGATGGCTCAAATGTACAACGCCTTACCTTCGCAGGAAGTTATAACGCTAGCCCCAGCTGGTCTCTGCAAAATAATAAAATTGCATTTGCAGGATGGCTCGATCGCGGGTTC
>CANJNU010000052.1 GCA_947475645.1 Bacteriovoracaceae bacterium
GTGCCGAAGCTTGGAACGAGCGTTGTATTTGGGCGCTCAAGAATGTGGAGCTTTGGGGCGAGATTGAAGGTCTTGACGGCGAAGTAAGACTTTCGGGGGGCCAAAGGCAGCGCCTCGGTTTGGCGCGTGCGCTTGTGGCCGATCCTGCTTTGCTTATTTTGGACGATCCTTTAAGTGGCTTAGACTCACAAACCGAAGAAAAGGTATTGCAAAACCTACGGAGAATTCTATCCGAGCAGGCAATTACTTGCGTAATGACCGCAAACATTCGGCCTTCGCTTCGGTTCTGCGATCGGGTGATTGAACTTAATTCGGGGTGCCACAATCGATGAAGGACTCTATTCTTGAGTTATCAAAGCGAGTTTTAAGCGAAAAGTGTCTCGTTTTTTGGGGTGGGGTGTTCCTTGGGGTTGCTACAGTCAGTAGCGTTTTTGAGCCACGCATCTTGGGTTGGGTCATTGATCAGGGCATGTTAGCGAGAAACCGTAGGGTTCTCTATTCTTTGATGGGCTTGTTTGCGCTAATCAGTTTAGGTCGCTCCTTCGGAACGGTATTGCAGAGTTACTTTTTTGAATGGATTGGACAGAAAATCGGTCAGGCCTATCGATTAAAGATACTCACGCAAATTTTCGCTCTACCGGTTCATCGTTTTGAGCGATTACCGATTGGAGCCTTGGCAACTCGTGCTACCCAAGACATTCAGAGTTTTATTGAAATGTTCGGCGGAGCTTTTGTTCACTTTATCTTTAGTTTTTTCTGGGTAATGGGTGTCTTTGTCGGCCTTTTTGTTCTAGAAAGCCATCTCGCAGTAATCTCGCTTCTGCCGTTTCCGTTCTTTTTTGCACTGGTCATTTACTTTACTCGTCGAATGTCAGTTCACTTTCGTACCTCTCGATCGCGACTTGCAAATTTAAATTCTATTTTTAGCGAAGGAATGCTGACTTTGCGCCTGCACCGTGCCTACGGCGTGGAAGCAAAGCAGTCGCAGCGCTATTTTGAAACCAATGCGCTTTATACTCAATCAATGCTCGATACGGTAAAGACCATTGCGTATCTACAACCGTCGCTTACCATTGCCTCAGGTCTTTCAACGTCTCTGGCACTCTATTTCGGGTTACTGAAGGTGGCAGAGGGGGCGCTGCCGCTGGGCGTATTCGTAGCTTTTGTTGCGTATCTAAACGCGGTAATGACACCGATTCGCGACTTGGTCGATCGGTGGGCAGCGCTACTTTCGGGAGTAACGGCGTTTAATCGCATGAATGAAAGTGTTGATGCCGGTGTGAGTAATACAGATTCGGGCGATTCGCCCAGGGGCATTGAACAGCTCGAGAACATTCACTCGATCGAGTTCGTAGATGTTTGGTTTAGATACTCGCACCGTTCAGACTGGGCGCTTCAGTCGGTTAGCTTCAAAGTAGAAGCTCCGATGAAATTAGCCCTGGTGGGGCAAAGTGGCTCAGGTAAGACCACGATTGTATCGTTGATTCTTGGATTCTATCAGCCAGTGCGTGGACGAGTTTTGGTGAACGGGGTCGATCTTGTGAATTGGGATTTAAAGCTTCTGCGGCAGAAGCTGGGTTATGTTCCACAAGAGCCGTTCTTATTCGAAGGAACTTGGCTTGAGAACCTGGTTTTCTGGCAGCGTGCAGAAGAATTAGAGCGGGGCGCAGAACCGCTTGGCTCCGAGCACGAGGCAATGGGTTTGCTTCGCGATCTCTCGACGGCCGGAAAGATTCAAGAAAAGGGTAATAATCTCTCGATGGGCGAACGGCAATGGGTTTGCTTCGCGCGGGCGATGGCTAGAAACCCCTCTGTTTTTCTCTTCGATGAAATGAGTTCAAGCTTGGACAAGCAAACTGAGGCTCATCTCTGGCGGCGTCTTTTTGAGGTTCTCTCCAAGCAGCCTCGAATGGTGCTGCTGATTACCCATCGCTTAGGTGCGCTGAAGCAGTTTGATGCTATTTTGGTGCTGAGACAGGGGCGCTGCCAGGAGCAGGGTTCTCACCAGGAACTGATTGAAATGGACGGCGAATACGCTCGGCTATGGGCACAGCAGCTCGAACACACGCTTGAATCTGAAAGACGTGAGGAAGTCAGCACTTTGACGACTTAAATTTTTGAACTTCGATTTCTTTGAGTTTGGAACGCGTGTGTTAAACTGAAGGCGTATCTAATATTTCAAGGAGAGAAATCATGAAACAGAAGTTTTTAGGTGTTTTGTTGGTAGTGGGTTTAATTTCGTCTTCGGCAAACGCGATGCCTGGATTTGATTTGGGTGTAGTAGGAGGCCTAAACTACAACATCAGCTCTTATCCCAGCGTTTCGTTGTTGGGAAATTCGGTGACTGCCTCGGGTGGCTTGGGTTACTCAGTGGGCCTTGAAGCGGATCTTCCCTTGATTAACGTCAAGGCTCTTTATACCCAGGTTTCGACCAAAACCGACATGACTATTCTTGGCGTTTCGAGCTCGACGACCAGTACTTCTAAGTCGCTTCAAATTCCTGTGCATTACTCGATTGGTCTAGCTGGATTTAGCGTAGGAGTAGGTGGCTTTTATGAAAAATCTTTTGAGACGAATGGTGATAGCAATTACGGTCTGAGTGCTGGCGCGAAAGCAAGTATCCCAGGAACTGGAATCTTTGCTGAAGGTTTGGTGAACTACGGCCTTAAGTCGAATAATGACGTGAAGTCATCGTTGGCAGTGATTCTGGTTGGCTTGAATATTCTCTAATTCGATCTGAACGAATTCGTTTTGAGAGACGGAGGCTCCCCGGAACACATTCCGAGCGTGAGCCTCCCCTTTTTTATTTAATCACGCTTACCGATATCTTCGCTTCGTTCGATGTGTTGCTTCAGACTGGCTAGAGTTCCTTCATCGCCAGCGGTTCGAAGTGCGGCTACCACTTCGGCGAGTGACATCGATAAGGTGTCGCCTTGCGAAACCCTAATTGCAGGCTTAAAGCGCCACTTAAATTCAATGTCTTCTGGTGTAGATTGCTCGTTAAATTTCACGCTATAGTCCACGCCGCATAGTTTTTGATCTTTTTTGACCTTCACTTTAATCCGACTCAGGTTAAATCATGGAGGAATTTTGAGGGTTCCCCACGGTTGTCCTGTGCCTGATGAGAGATCGATTAACCCTGGATTAAATTCAATTTCATTCTGATTCTCCCGCTTTCTTGATCTTCCGGTGTCATCCTCAAGTTCAATTTCTTTAACGCAAATCTTGAAGTCGATGACTGAAGTTGCAGGTGTCGAAACGAGGGAGGCTGGAACTGTTGACCCTGATTTATTAAAGGCATCAGAAGCAACAGCTACGTCGGTACTTTTTCCGCCGCAGCCTGTAAAGAGGGGTGTAATTGCAATGCTGGAACTGAAAACTAATTTTTGAATAAACGTCATTTAAAAAGAGTATGAAGGCGCTATTTCGAAATCAATTCAAAAACTCAGTTTTCTTAAGTCGCTTGTTGAGATAGAGGAATTAAATGTGGATTGAGCAGACCGATCAAGGAGTGCGGGTTCGGTGTCAGATTCAGCCGCGCGCTTCTCGCACTGAGATTGTTGGACTGCACGGAGATCCGCCACGACTGAAAGTGAGGGTTGCGGCACCTCCGGTGGAGGGTGAGGCCAATGAAGCTCTCATCGCTTTCCTCTCAAAGCGGTTAAAGATTCCAAAGAACCGATTTGCACTTCTCTCGGGACAGACGGCTAAATTTAAAGAGATCCTGATCGGGGGTGCAAGGTTGGGTGATGTTTTTGCAAAGCTTTCAGTTCATGCGGACCGTAAGCGATGACTTAGTTGTTTGTCCTGGGTGTAATCTTCCTGAAGACGAGTTCGTTGCGGCCGAGGGGTTTGTCGGTAGAGACGGCGAACTTTATTGCTGTAAACACTGCGAATCGGGCCAGCTGTGTCTCTGCAACCCGAAGCGCTTGGGTGGGGAAAACGAAGCGGCTGCCTAATCTTGAAGCGTGCTTCTCAGCATCCAGGCAGCCTTTTCGTGTGCTTGTATTCGTCGAGTCATTAAATCGGCGCTGGCTTCGTCTTTTGCCGTTGAAGCAGCTGTCCAGGTTTGGTGAGCCGACTGAGCAAGGGTCTCATGGTCTTTGAGGAGAGCTTGAAGCATGGGTCGCCACTGAAGCGGTTCTTTTGCTTCTTGAATCGTGGCCAGCTTTGAGAACTCAGAGAAGCTACCGGGAGCAAGCTGTCCTAGGGCTCGAATTCTTTCGGCGATCTCGTCGGCCGCTTCGCCCAGTTCGGCATACTGGGCTTCGAAGAGGCTGTGAAGCGACTGAAAGAAGGGGCCTGTGACGTTCCAATGAAATCCTTGGGTCTTTGTGTACAGTGTGACGGTATCGGCGAGCGTACGGGATAGGGCATGGGACAAGGATTGGTTTTTCATAATAGGGTTTCTCCGTTATTCACGATAATGCAGCAAGAGTCAGGCCCAGGGTTGTACTACTTGAAAGTATTGGGGATTCTCTTTCAAAATAGATGCGGCGCATTATTGAATGCGGAGGTGGTTGATTTCAAAAGACGTTTCTCTATGAAACGTCGCGTAAATCTGCTACGGGTGGCCGCAGTTTCGCAACGCTTCATTAATCTGAAGCTGAAAGGCCCCCTGTTACATGAAATCTTTTAAAGAGCTGACCCTTCCCCCTGCTATTCATCGCGCGCTTGAACAGATGAAGTTCGACCAGCCTACCCCCATTCAGGCCCAAGCCATCCCGGTAGCATTGGCAGGACGCGACTTAATTGGTTGCGCTCAAACCGGAACAGGAAAGACCGCCGCGTTTTGTATTCCCGTTCTCGATCGCTTGCTTGCCGACCCGGAAGCCACGGCTTTGATGTTGGCGCCCACGCGCGAAATTGCTCAGCAGATTGAGCTTTTCTGGAGAGATCTTTCTCAATTCTGTCCTGATGTAATGAGCGCGATTCTAATTGGAGGCGCTTCGATGCAGCCTCAATTACGCGCTCTAGCGAAGCGTCCTCGTGTATTAGTGGCTACGCCCGGTCGTTTAATCGATCATCTGCGCACCAAGCGTCAACTGCTTGCTAAAACATCGATGCTGGTTTTGGATGAGGCCGATCGCATGCTCGATATGGGATTCGCCCCTCAGTTGAGACAAATTCTGCAGTTCGTGCCTCGTGAGCGTCAAACATTTTTATTCTCAGCTACCTGGGACTCGAACGTCGACCAGTTGGCAAAGGCTTATACCGCTAATCCTACGCGTGTTTCAGTTGGAACCGCCTCGCGTGCCGCAACAACCATTCAACAAACTTCGATTGAAACGAGTTCGCAGAAGAAAAATGAAACCTTGTTGGCTGAATTGAATCAGCGCGAGGGTTCGATTCTGGTATTTGCCCGCACGAAGTCGAGAACTGATCGTGTGGCTCGTTATTTGTCGATGGAAGGTGTGAACGCCTACCGAATTCATGGTGGACGCTCGCAGGCGCAAAGAAATGCCGCCCTTAACGCATTTAAATCGGGAGTTGCTCGCGTACTTGTAGCTACCGATTTGGCAGCACGAGGCATCGACGTAGCTAATATTACCTGCGTGATTAATTTCGATCTTCCGATGGATCCAGAAGATTATATTCACCGCATTGGTCGCACGGGCCGCGCAGGTGCCGCAGGCACAGCGCTTTCGATTGTGACTCCTGAAGATCGTATGCAGTGGCGCGATATCGTTCGTTTCCTGCAAAAGAGTGGCTCGCCAGTGCCCACGGTTGTGGCTGCAGCAGTCGCTCCTCCCAAGGCAGCCGGCGCTCAGCCTCAGGTCCAGGCCCAGGCTCAGCCGCAAGCGCGGCCAGCTCCCCGGGCGCGTCGCCCCCATCGTGGACAGGGCGGACAAACCGCACAAACCGGACCCAGTCCGCGGAAACCACAAGTCATGGCCATTTCGCGATGACTTTAAAGCGATACGGCCTGACTTTAATGGCCGTACTGTTTCCCTGCTGGATTGCCCAAGCAAGTCCTGCCTTTCTTGTCGTCAGCGATGTGGATGACACCGTCAGGGTTACAGATGTTCAGTATCCAATCGATGCCGCCTTTCGTTTCTTTTTTAGTCATCGTTATTTCGCCGGAATGAGCGAACTTTATTCAGAGCTCGCAAGTCAAGATGCGGGGAGGCTCGTTTTTGTAAGCGGGTCTCCTCGGTCTTTTTCAAGCTCTGTTTGTGAATCTTTACAAAACGCCGGTTTTAAAGATTTCGAACTTCATCTCAAACCTTCGCTTTTTGCAAATACGGCGAACTATAAAACCAATACTTTTGAGCATCTCTTTCGAGAGAGTTCGTTGCCCGTTATCTTTCTAGGTGACGATACCGAACATGATCCAGAGATAACGATAGGGTTTCAGCGAAATCATCCTGAACGCACTTTAAAGGTTTATATCCACACTGTAACTCAAGCCGTTTTGCCTGAAGGCGCGATTGGGTATTATACGGCTTTTGAAGTGGCTCTTCACGAAGTGATTGATCAGCGACTGAGGCCCGAGCAAGCGCTTCGTGTGGGTGAGCGCTTAATGAAAGTCGAAGATTACCGCGAGTTATTTCCCCAGTTTTCGGTTTGTCCTCACTCGTTAGATGAGCTGGCTTTGCCTGAGGCAGCAGGAGTGATGCATCCTGAGTTGCGCGAACTGAGTGATCGAGTGGCATCGCATCTTTTAAGCCTATGTTGGAACCGTCCGTTCGACCCGAGAAGTTTTTAGGATCGTTCCTCGACTTGAAGCAGA
>CANJNU010000053.1 GCA_947475645.1 Bacteriovoracaceae bacterium
ATGGCGGTACCACTGGGCGAATCCTTCTTGTGCCGGTGATGGGTTTCTAAAATTGTAGGCAAATACCCTAGGTTTCGCATCAAAGGAGCTGCCGTCTTGAGAATATGAAGCATCGCAAGCGCACCTGTAGAAAAGTTCGGAGATCGAAGTACGCAGGTGTGTGCCGAGATCTGTTTTAATTCTTGAAGCTGCGTGTCTGTCCACCCCGTGCTGCCCACAAGAAGCGCCGGACGCTGAGCGCTTGATGGCAAGGCCATGATTGCTCTGCCGAGATCGAGTACTGCCTCTGGCCGTGAGAAGTCGATCACAAGATCACACTGGGGAAGGGACTCGGCCTTTGAGCTTGAAGTCGCCTCGGCGCACAGCCGCGTGGTGGCATGGTACTCTGTTAAGAGTAATTCTTTAACGCGTTTTCCCATTCTGCCGGAGGCGCCCAGTAAACCCACCCGAATCACAGCTGTACTCCTGGACTTACACCACAACGCACAAGACTTTGTTCAAGCTGGGCTTGGTGAGTGCGGGTAAGTGCAGCAAGGGGAGCGCGTACAAACTCCTTGCACCCACTCGCAACCGCCATCGCCGTTTTAATGGGTACCGGATTGGACTCAATAAAAAGATCTCGAAAGAGAGGGAAGTAATGATTATGAATCTTCAGTGCTTCTTCTGTTCGACCCTCAGAGAAATGGTTCTGAAGCTCAACCATGGCGCGCGGAAATAGGTTGCTCGCAACCGACACGACGCCACTTGCACCCAAGGAGAGAAGAGGCAGAAAGCACGCATCGTCGCCGGATAGAACACGGAAGGACGCACTCGAGGCAGTATTGGCCTTTAAGCAGTCAAAGATCTCGGAAGTGAGCGATACATTTCCGGAAGCCTCTTTGATCGATCGAATTCTGGAGTGCTGAGCGAGTCGAGCAATTGTGGCCGGTGCGAGTGCTACGCCCGTGCGGCCAGGCACATTATAGAGCATTACGGAACAAGTCACGGCATTGGCAACTGCCAGAAAATGTTGCTCCAGCCCCAGCTGGGATGGCTTGTTATAATAGGGCGTTACCACCAACACGCCGTCCACTCCCCGGTCGCTCGCCCACCTTGAAAACTCGACAGTTTCACGCGTGTTGTTCGTACCCGTGCCAGCCCACACCTGCGTTAAGGATCCCTTCATCTCGTCTAACGCGATCTGAATGAGGATTTGTTTCTCCTCGACCGTCAGGGTGGTTGATTCTCCGGTTGTGCCACACGGAATAACGCCGGCAACACCCGCGTCGCGTTGGTCCTTCAAAATCCTTCGATACGAGTGCAAATCGAGCTCCAAATTAGCAAGAAATGGAGTAATCAACGCCGTAAAAACTCCCCGGGGTTCGCGTGAGTTCATGTGTGAACTTCTCCTCGAATCAGATCTTCATACGTTTCGCGCTCACGTATGAGCTTGGGGGTGCCATTTTGAATTAACACTTCAGCCACCCGTGGACGGCTATTGTAGTTACTTGCCATGGAGAAACCATACGCACCGGCCGAAAGAATCGCAAGTAAGTCGCCTTGATTGAGGTGCAGTGGCAGCGAGCGATCTTGCGCAAAGAAGTCGCCTGTTTCGCAAATGGGGCCCACCACGTCGGTTTTCTTGTTCTTGCCATTCTTCACTTTTTGAACGGGTACAATCTCGTGATGGCTCTCGTAGAGACTTGGACGAATTAAGTCATTCATGGCGGCATCGACAATCAGGAAGTCACGCTGGGTTCTTACTTTGCGGTAAAGAATCTCTGTGAGAAGTATTCCCGCATTTCCTGAAAGCAGGCGACCCGGCTCTAAGATTACTTTTATGGAGAGCTTTCCAAAGTACTCTTTTACGAGCTTACAAAAATCGGGAATGCTGATGGGGCGCTCTTTACCGTAAGAAATGCCTAAGCCCCCACCTAGATCCACGAATTGAAGTCGATGAGGAAGAATCTTCTCGACCTCCTTCATCAGGGCGCGCACTTTGGTAAATGATTCCCGAAGGGGCCTGAGACTTAAAATCTGGCTTCCAATGTGAATGCTAATGCCTTCAATTGAAACACCAGGAAAAGTTTCGTGAGCGGCTGCGATCGTAAGAATCTCCTTTCGATCGAGACCGAACTTATTTCGTTTTAGACCGGTAGCAATGTAGGGGTGGGTCTTCGCATCGACGTCAGGATTAAAGCGAAGGGCAACGCGTGCGCGCTTTCCCAGATTCTCGGCAACCGTGCTGAGGGTAGCCAGTTCGGCGACCGACTCAACATTAAAGGCATAGATTCCTTGATCATCGGCTTCGAGCGCAGTGGCCATTTCGCCGGGGGTTTTCCCCACCCCCGAAAAGATAATTTCCTGAGCCGGTGCTCCCGCAGTCAGTGCGCGAAAAAGCTCGCCTCCCGATACAATATCCATTCCCGCGCCGGCCTCAGTCAGAAGGCTCAATACCGATAGGTTTGAGTTCGACTTTACGGCAAAGCAGATTAAATGGTCGATTCCCTTCAGTCCCTTCTTGAGGGCGGTCAAAGGGTCTAGAAATCCCCGATCCGAATAAACGTAACAGGGCGTGCCGAATTTATTGGCCACCTGTTCGAGTCGAGTTCCATCGATTTCTAAGTGGTTTCCCTTATAACGGAACCAATCTGTTGGGGCGCTCATTTGGATTTTCCTTCAGGGGTACCCGTAGGTTCCGAGTGGGGAGAGTTGAGGGATTGCTGGGGAGTGGTGGGAACTCTTGGAAGAGGTGGACCTTTCAGTCCACATGCCGAGGGAATGAGAACGAGGAGAGCAGCACCAAGAGTAAAGAGAAGCCGTTTCATAAATGTTCCAACATGCGAGTTAAAATTTAAGCGTGAGCCCAAGACCGGCACCTTCGACCCCCAAGTCTAGCCGGAGATACCACTGCGGTCCAACCTGAAAAAATGAACCGGCGGCAAGACTGGGCACCCAAGACGAGAGGGCGGTGGTGGTGTCGTCGGTGCCTAAGATGGAGCGAAGCACACTATTCTTTAGAATACCGGCACTGAAGTAGGTTCCAAATCCCGATGAAAACGTGAAATTATAACGAAGATTTAAGCTCAGTGGCAAAATCTCGTAGGCGTCACTTTTGCTTACGAAGTTGATAATCTTATAAAAATGGATTCCCCCTTCGAGCGCAATCGAATCTTGAAGAGTGGTTTTTCTCAGAAAGAGTGGACCCTTGAATGTATGCGCGTAACGAAATCCGGCTCCGGTAAAATAGGGGCTCGTTCCGGCTGGTGATGTGTTGCGATAATAACCGAGCGAAAGCGTGATCCAGTTTGGGTGAGACTCGAGCGGAGAGATTTCGTCTTGAGGAAGCCCGAATTCCTCCGGATCGACATCCTCCTCTGGCTCCTTAACTTCATCTGAACGGGGGGCATCGGATGACGCTGGCTCGGGCGATGCGGCTGAGTCGAGCTCGGGATCGAAGGCCGGAACCTTGCGCTTCGCTTCGTTAGAGATGGGCGCAAGTAAGGGGATGGGCGGGGCTTCGGCTGGGCCTGGAAGACTCGGCTGCGATTGTGGCGGAGGTAGAGCGGCTACGTGTGGCTGCTCGATTTCGATGATGTCTTTTTCGTCTTGCTCACTTAATAGAGGAATAAGGTCATCGCCGGTTTTTTCGAGTGCGGCGAATTGTTGATCGGGATCGAGTGCGTGGTAGTCGTTATAACGTTTCACACGTTTGGCAGCAAATTGCTTCGATTCGGGATAGATTTTGACCACGCGCAAGGCAAGTACTGGCGTGTTGATCTGCTTAATCAAAATCAATTTTCCGGTTTGCGTTTCACTCCCGGCCGGGTCCTTCATTAGATAGGTTCTGGCAGAATTGCTTCGCCTGAGAACCAGAACTCTGAACTCGCGAATGATGGGTTCTTTTCTGAATCTTTTTTTAGGAGGCGGAGGGGGAGGGGGAGTCTCGACTCCTTTTAAGACGGCATCCGGACTCAGTGCGCTATCGTCGACCAGCGCCCAACTCTCGAACGAGAAGAGCAATGCACTTGCGAGGACGAGTGCCCCGGTGAAGCGTGCTGAATTGACAAAGGTGAGAGCGTTGGATTTAATCCTCATAAGCACCGTCTCCCAGTGTAACTTGGTCTGGCTCGGGTGTCCAACCACGGAGTCTATCAGGGAGTGTATCATGATGCCATGCCGTCAAAAGAAGTTCTTAGCTCTAGCGGCTCTCCTGATCTGGGGCGGGTCGCTCAGTCTGAATGGATTTGCGGCGGGCGAGGCCGAGCCCGCGCCCGAGCCTCAAGATATGGCAAATCGCGGCGGCGCCTTTCTGGAGGCTCAGATTCTACTGAATAAAAAGAAGTGGCCCGAGGCCACACTCGTGCTGCAGGGAATCTACAAACAGAACCCGTATTCTTTCTGGGCCGGAAAAAACCTGGCCAGAGCCCTATTCTACTCGGGCAGACGCGAGGAGGCGCTCGAACAACTGGTCAAATCAACGCTCAGAGAGTCGGGGCGCGAGCAGCGCGAATATAAGGAAATGCTAAAAGTGATTGGGCAGACCTTCTTGCTTCAGAAAACCCAAGCAATTTATCAGGAGGGACTGACCCTACTCGGAACGTCAAAGGTTCGCCAGGGGCGCGAGCAACTTGAGAAGGTCATTGATGCCGAACCCGATAATGTTCAGGCCCTCTTGCGTCTCGGGCAATCGCTGGTGCTTGATGCTGAATACGCGCATGCGGTAGGCCGTTTGAAGTTTGCTAAGAAGCTCGATCCGTTCGAAGCAGAAACCCGTATTTGGCTTGCACGCGCGCTTCATAAAATTGGCGATTTAAAGGGAGCAGCCGAGGAGTTTCAGTCGGCGCTGATGATTCTTAAAAGCTCTGAACGGCTCCATCTTTGGTATGCCGACTTTCAGCTTGAACTGGGGCAACCCGAGGGAGCGGCCACCACGCTTGAGGACGATTTTAGAAAGTATTCAGCCCATTCCGTGAGTTATGCGAGCTGGGTGAAATTGAAGACCGACCCTAGGTGGGCAAACGCCATTGGCCATCCATGGGGTTTGGCTCGAGCCAAGAAGGAGATTAAGAACGCGTTGTCTCGCTTACAGCGAGGAGGGGCGCTTGGAAAAGGAAACGAATCGACCCTGGGGCTCGATTCGAAAGAGATTGCTAACCTACTTCAGGCTGAATTGCTGGTACGCACCTCGAAGCTGGGCGAGGAATAAAAAAAGACGGAAGCCTTGCGGCCCCCGTCTCATAAAAAGCAGCGATCAACTCCTATGAACGGTCGTTGATAGGAGTAATTTTTTTATCTAATGCACCCGTATAGAATGCGCGGGGGCGATAAATGCGGTTATTCGCATATTGTTCGAGCACTTGGGCAGTCCAGCCAGAAACCCGACTTACTGCAAAGATAGGAGTAAAATCGCGAGGGCGAAGGCCGAGTGCAGTGTAGACTAATCCCGAGTAGAAGTCGACGTTCGGCATTAAGCCCTTGCGCGCTTCCATCTGTTCTTCAATACGAACCAGCATCCTGTGGTAGTGTTCTAAGCCCACTTTCTTGGCCACTTCAAGCGACATCTGCTTTAGAATTCTACCGCGAGGATCGCCGTTCTTGTAAACACGGTGACCGATGCCCATCACTTTCTTCTTCGCGTTCACTGCGTCTTCTATGAATGCCTCGACTTGTTCAAAGCCCCCGATGTCTTTCAACATCAACATTACTTGTTCATTGGCGCCGCCATGCAACGGACCCTTCAAAGAACCGATTGCGGCTACGATATCACTATAATAGTCGGAAGTGGTTGAAGCGACGACCCGAGCGGTGAAAGCAGATGCATTGAGCTCGTGATCGGCATGAAGAACGAGTGCTGTGTCGAAAAGCTTTTCTTCTTCTTGTGAGGGTTCTTTGCCGCGAACCATATGAAGAAAATTCCATGCTATGGATTTTCCTGCAACGGGAGCGATAGGCTTTTCGCCCTGTTCGATTCTAGAAAGGCTGGCAACGATTGTACCCAGCGCGGCAGTGGTCTTCGTTGCCTTAGCAAGAATTGCCTTGGGGCTAATGTCATCAGCTCCCGGTGAGGCTTCTAGATTTCCGAAATACGAAACAGCCGTGCGAAGCTTGGCCATGGAGTGTGAGTCGGTCTTGGCAATCGCCTCAAGAATGGGAAACATTTGAGGAGGCAGAACCGCGTGGCTAGAGAGTTCGGCCTTAAAATCGAGAAGCTGCGTCTTGGTAGGGAGGACTCCCTGCCAGAGTAAATAAACGACTTCTTCAAATCCGCATTTCGCAGCGAGATCTTCTATGGTGTAGCCGCGGTAGATCAGAGTCACATCGTGAATGGTGCTGATCTCGCTCGTACAAGCGATAATACCCTCTAAGCCCTTATTGGCAGATTCGGGAATGGACGCACCTGAAGCTGAAGTCTTGAGAGTTTCTGGCATACTCGATTTCCTTTTTTTTAAGAGTAAACCAAACCGGAAAAGTTGAGAAGAGGTGAAAGCGTGAGCGGCCTAGAATTTTCTTGATAAGGTGTGTTAGACGCAGGGCGAGGCGCGGGGAGAGAGATCTTGACGCTCATTCGGTCGAACGAAAATTCTTTAAAAGTGATAAATCCGGTTGCGGCCGCAATGAAAGTTTGTCAGGTTCACCCCTCAGAACTTAAGCACAAGAAGGGGGGCAGCTTGTCAGCAAACAAGATTTTTATTGCGGTCGCAGGGAATATTG
>CANJNU010000054.1 GCA_947475645.1 Bacteriovoracaceae bacterium
ACACGCCACTGGCGCAAGAAACTGCGCAGCTGCCAGCATGATAATTAGGGAGTTTCTAAAACGCGACATGCGATCTAAAAATCCAAATTTGGATTAAGGATCTTGGAATAGTTCTGTTGGATCGTCTGATCCTCGAGAGTGTTCGCGTAGGCAGGAAGATCTTCAAACAAGTGAGCCTCTGAAGCGAGATAATCCCAAGAAACTTGACCGCTAGGCAGATCCATTACAACCCGGTACTCAAGCTGAGCAGACGCCTGACCATCGCTGGCACTGACCTCTACGGACTGTTGCAAAGTGCCCACGGGAATTCCGATTTGTCGCGCCATTTTAGAAATTAAGCCTACGCAAGCATCTCGCTCGAAGTACGTACTATCCGTGACTGACCTTAAACGCGCGTTCTCTTTCTCAAGTAGAGTCATGTCAGATTCGATCACTTCAAGCTTGCTATTGACTTCGTTCGTATACGAATCGAGAAGAACCTTCACGCGATCTAATTCTTGTAGAAATACCTTTGCCTCGGCCAAAAAGCTTTCGGTAGCTTCTGGAGTTGCTTGTTCAACTTTCATACGCATTTCTTGATATTGCTCGCGAGTCATCATGACCCCACTTTATCCCGTTTTATGGAGCAATTGATAGAATTTCTCGCACATTTATCGTCATTTTCAGACAGCAGCGCGCAGTCAAAAGACTGACGTGGCCGATAATCACCCGAACTTACTTGCGCAGAAGATTACCTAATCGTTGTCGAACCTCAACGATCCTGAGTTGAGCGTCTCTATCGGAATACGGAAGAGCAGGAACCCTGCCCCAAATGGGCGAGGGCCATGCCACGTCGTTCGAGTAGCGAGCAATATGATGAAGATGGAGCTGCGAAACCCTATTACCGATAGCTGCAATGTTCAGTTTTTCGGGTTGGTAAATCTGAACCAACACTTCGGAAAGAATGCACGACTCTTGCAGGAGTTGCGATCGATCCTCCCCAACTAGCTCATAGATCTCACGAACGGCCGCGCGCTGAGGAACAAGAATAAACCAAGGGTACTGGCAATCATTCATCATCAAAAGGCGAGATAAGGCAAAGCTACCCACGGAAAAACAGTCTTTTACTAATTGTGGATGAAGCTCAAATTTCGTCAAAGTCCACTCCCCCTCAATTTATAATTCACTTAATTGCTACAGTTGCCACAAGCGGGTGCTAAGAACGAGTCGACCTTATTCAAGCACGACATCTCCTCAGCTAATGTGGGGCCATCTGTCCAAACCTGGCTTGCAGAATAATCGTACGGGCAGATTACGGCTTCCATTAAATCGATCGACACATGCCCTCGCCCTACCCCTTCAAATTTTCTAACCTTTTTGGGCACCAAACTCACACTCGCCGAATTACCTTCTAAAGTATTTATTTCCCCAAGTTCATTTATATCTTCAATAATTCCGCCATGACTCGCATTCAAAAATACACACCCCTTCAGTGATTTTCGCTTTTTCTCATCCTTTAAGAGTTGTCGTACTTGTTTCGTTGAATAAATTCTCTCGCTACGATCTCGCCTTGAACTTAGCCGCGCCACTGAAGCCCCAGGAGGGCACTTATAAAAGCAAACCCCTCCTCCGGCCTGAGTGACCTCGACAGGTGCTGGGCAACGGTCTTTAAAACTCCACATCGGTACTTCATGCCCCCCGCAAGTCAGTTCACTTCGCTCTGCTAAAGCGAAGTAACCAAAGGCATGAGCACTATGCTCAGAGTGATCAAAGCGTACATTCAAGTTACTTGTTGTAGGATCTTGCGAAAAAACCTCGCGGGTAATGGCTTGAACTAATTGAACAAAACAGATGCAATACATACCCTTGTCGGCGCACTCGCCGAGTGTTCCTACTTCGACAGATAAGGGTTTGGAATTATTCTTAGCTCTTAAGGTGACCACGGGCTGATTAATGGCGTCGACCAAAGGCCCCACATTTTTATGATTCACTTCTTCACGATCAATTTCATCGGTCTGCCGAATAATCGTCGAAGCGATTCGTGCAGCTAACGCTCCAGGCGATTCTCCCGGATAACGATGCACATCGTAACAAAACTTTTTAGGCCCACTCGGACTACCTGCAGGTGCTTCATAGGACCGTGTCGCCTTTTGAATACAAAATTCACCCGAAAAACTGGGTTGCCTGCACTCTTCGGCACTCGCCCCCTCATTCCAAAGCAAGCCCAAAATCAGCATCAACGTAAATGGAATGATTCGCGTTTTCATCTTGAACAGTTTAACCGGCAAGAGCGCGAACTCGAAACCTAAAAGCGCCTCACTGATATCAAGATTTACAGTTGTCAGGCACCGAATCTTCACTCATTTCGACCAGAACCTGTGTCGCATATGACAGTCCTGAGGAGCCTCGCTATGAATTCTTTAACTTTTTTTTGGTGCCGAGGACCGGATCCTGGCTTGTGCGATACGTTTAAACCACTAAAATCAGAACAAAAACTGCGAGAAACGTGAGTATACGCAAAAAAAAAAAGACCCCCGAGCTGTGAGGCCCGGAGGTCGATGTGGTGATGATTAAGCTGAAGTTCTAAAATGCGCTAGCAGAGCAAAGCTGCGTTCGATCGTCTGCGCTAGCAGATAAGCCCGCCGATCAGAGCGGTGGAGTGCTAACCCTTATTATTGCCGTCGGCATTTTGAACATTTTGAAACACGATTTATTTAATAAATTTATGAGCTTACGGTGTTTTTCGTAAATTCTCAAAACTGCTGTTTTTGAAATAGCTTAAATTCCTTAAGCACTTCATGAGCTTACGCCAGAGACAATCCAAAGAGAAAGTACGAGATCGGTGAGCTCAAAAGGAAACTAGTATGAAAAACCTATTACTAATTAACGTGAAAGCTTCGGAATTTCGATGCAAAGAAGCAGTGGAGAGTTTCTGCAATAAAACCTGCTAAAAATTATTGTTTTATAATTTAGTATAGTGCACAATAGTGTTGTATATGGGGCAGTTTAAATTCGTACTCTGGCTAGCCTATTGGTATCTGCAAAATGAATCATTCGAATTTGAATGGGATCACGGGAATTTCACTAAAAGCTCCACCAAGCATGGAGTCGATTCTGACGAGGTTGAATCCGTTTTCACGCTCAGAATGGCAGTCCCAATTGGCCGTCAAATCAGCCCCTAAGTAACTGAAGAGCGTCTTTGTGTGATTGGCCCCGCATTGAACGGAAAGATTATCTCGGTTGTTTTCACTCTTCGAGATGGGCGAGTGCGCCCAATCAGTTCAAGGCCTGCAAACAAAAAGGAGAAGCGAATTTATGAAGAAGTACGCAAAACGCTTGAAAGAATACGATAAAGTTGAATTTGATCCGGCTGAAATCATCGAGGGCATGAGTCGATTAAAAGGTGCGCGTCGAAAACCCACCAGCGTGGCCCTTGAAGATGAACTTTTAAAAGAGCTAAAAGACCTTGCGCAAGAACGTGGGGTTCCCTATCAGGTTCTGATGCGGCTTTTGATCGCCGATGGCGTGAAACGACTGAAGGATGCTGCATAAAGTACTACTATAGGCTGGCTTTGTTATGAGATTTGTTTGTTAGGCAAGAAGGGCTTACTCAGTCCAAAGTGACTTCCCCGAGCGTTTCTCAATTTCAGAACCCTGAATGTCTAATGCTCTACGAGCGTCATCCAGCGTAGGTTCGGGCTGAGTCACGCAAGCCTGCTCAATCAGGGTTGGAGTGTAGTCCGCCGCCGCACCCATGGACTTTCTCACTCCTCGAACCTCAAGAAGTTGATTCTGCATCCTATGAAAACGCTCGGAAGCAGGCAAGTTAGAAGAGGCGCTATACATCTTTGTCGTGTCTGCACTTGGAAACACCTTACAACTCGATAAATCAATTGCGCTCATCCTAGGACCATAGGGACTTTCCCATTTCTTGATCAGCTCGTCAGCTCCTTCGATCTCACGTCCGTCCCATACCGCACGAGTGTGATAGACTGCAAAGTTTTGCTGGATAAACTGATTACAAGGATCACTGATGTCACGAAGTAGCTTCAAACACACTTTACTCTCAAGATCACAGATGTGCATTTTCCCTGCAACAAATGCAAACTTCTTCCCGGGATGATTCGCTCTAGCGTCACGGCAGATATCCTCAGGCAAATAGAAGTCTTTTGTGAGTAACTTGGGAACTTGAAGCTTCCGAGGAGGAATGCGGGCGGCTAGAGTCTCTAACTCTGACGAAACCCGTGAGGCAGCTCGACTCACTAATGCAGCTGAGGTCGAACTGATGAAATAGATTAGCCCAGCAAAAGCATTTATGGGGGGACAATCTGTCTGTGGTCTTGGATGACCATAAGGCATATCACCACCCAATGCCCGCACGGAACTAAGCACCAAAAGGAATACCCACAATCGCGTCATCGACCAGTAGCCCCCTGCATAGGTTAACATAAAGTCCCCGTCGCCCCAAAAAACAAGGCAAACACGCAAGCCTCACGACCCTGGCTAGTGACATAAAATTGGCACTACTCTCCCCAGAGTGGGGGACGACTTAAAAGTGGTGCCGAGGACCGGAATCGAACCGGTACGATCCTTTCGAATCGCAGGATTTTAAGTCCTGTGCGTCTACCAATTTCGCCACCCCGGCACATACTTAATCGCACAAGACTGAAGAAGCTAGACCCTAGCCTGTTTTCTGCCATCTGCCAACAATCTCAACGCATGAGATGCACCTTGTGCGTCTCCGATCACATACAAGTGGATTCCTGGGGCTCCATAAGAACGTAATTTCTCAACATGCCGCAATAGAAGCTCTGTGCCAATTTGAACTCCGTCCGGATTTACACCTTTTTCAGGAACATCCGGAAGCGCGGCTAACACGTCAGCCGGAATGGACACCTTAAACTTCTGAGCCACTCGTAACGCCTGCCCACGCGACTTGAGCAATCGCGTACCAGGAAGGACAGGAACGTTGACTCCGTGTGCTCCACAATCATCTAAGAAGCGCGCGTAAGCCTCTGCATCAAAAACCATGTCAGTAATTCCGAACTGAGCTCCGGCGTCGACTTTGAGCTTAAAATATTCCCAACGTGCACGCGCATCGGCCATTTCGGGATAAGCTGCCGCGCCAATACAAAAATCTGTACCTGCTTGTCCCTCGGCCTGGGGGCCGCCCGCCCGCGGTAAGAACAACCCCTCGTTCATGCGCCGAATTTGGGCAATTAATTCGTAAGCGTAGCGGTAGCCGCCTTCGCGAGGCGTCCATTCACTTTGTCCGTCTGGGGGATCGCCTCGAAGAGCTAAAATATTACGAATTCCAAAATAATGATGATCAATGAGCTGATTTTCGACATCAAACGGAGTGAGATCTCGGCAAGTAAAGTGAGCAATGGCCGGCACTTTAAAGCTCTCTTTGATCGCCTGAGCGATGGGAAGACTTCCACCGCGCAAGCTCCCCCCTGCTCCTTTGGTAACCGCTAAAAACTGCGCTCCCGCAGAGACCAAATCACGCACCTGCCCCAGAACTAAGCGCTGCTCGGAACCATTCCGTGGAGGAATAATCTCGGCTGAGACGGTAAACGAACCGCTCTTCTTAGATTCTTGTAATACTTCTATGAGCTTCTTATCGGGCTGAAAGGGGAGTTCCACCATGGTGGCGTCAACCTAACTGCGAACCCGAAAAAGATCAAATCACTTTGTATGCATTTCCCAGCTTCCGTCCCAATCCTCTTCGGGCGGGTTCGCCTTCCAGTAGTCACAGCGCTCAATAAACATCTCAGAAACTCCGTCGATTCTTCCCATGAGCTGACTCACGCGGGCAAAAGAGTCCTTTGCTTGGTCCCACTTCTTCGTGGAATAGAGCGACCGAGCCTCTTGAAATTCGCGCAGCGCCTCCTCGGGGATCTCAACATCGAGAACATGAAGTAACTCGACCGCTTTCTTTTTTCCCTTTACCTTAACGAAATCAAGAACCCGATGAGGAGGTCGCTCACCCTTAGCTTGATCGATTAAGTCGAATGTATAGCGAGTTGTTAGAATCGCGACGCGGTACTCTTTCGTTAACCCCTCGAGACGCGAAGCTAAGTTCACGTGATCCCCAATTACGGTATAAGCAAAGTTATCGTTCGAACCCATGTTTCCTACGCTCACGCCGCCACTATTCAAACCGATGCCAATATTTACATCCACACCGTATTGTTCGAGGTAGCGAGCCTTATGCTCATTCAGCGCTCTCATCATTAATATAGCCGTTCGGCAGGCGTTCGACGCATGCAACGGTTGATCGAGGGGCGCACCCCAAAAGGCCATGACGGCGTCACCGATGTACTTGTCCAGCGTTCCTTCGTTTGCAAAAACCAACCGAGTCATCGTACTGAGATAATCGTTCAGAAAAGACGAGAGCAATTTTGCATCCATTTTCTCTGAAAATGTAGTGAAACTTCGAATATCGGAGAACATGATGGTCACGTCCTTCTTCACTCCTCCTACTACTAATTTGGTCGGATCCTTTAAAATTTGGTCAACCACAGCAGGAGCCACATATTTGGTAAAGGCTGTTCGAACAAACTTCTTATTTTTTTCCTCGATGACATAACGAACGGCCAAAGTAGTAACGAATAGAAAAACATATTCGAAGTAGAAGAATGCGGAATTAACTGAGATTTGATTTTTAAAGGC
>CANJNU010000055.1 GCA_947475645.1 Bacteriovoracaceae bacterium
CAGACTCTTCACTTGCAGTGGTGAGCTTGGGAACTTTGAATATTAAAAATCCGGTTCTTAAACAGCAGTATGTTAGGCCAATCGTTGCCTGGGCTCCTCACTGTGAAGAGGACACAGATTTTCTGGCCTGCGCGCCTCAGGCTACACCGTTTTTGGATCCTCCGCTTCACTTTGCAAAAGACCCTCACACTGGAAATGTGTCGTGGTGTGCTTCAGGGTATCCCACTCAAAATTATAATGTAGGGTTACTCGACAGTGCTCTCGATCCAAATAAGGCAGCCTCGGCCTCGAATCCATACGTCGGCCACGTCAGGCCGTTTACGTCTCCGATTGTAAAAAACTCACTCAGCGCCGAGTGCACCGCTACCGTTCCTGATTCGGTCACCAATGGTTCAAGCTACCCTGCCGCCTCGGCATCTGCTTTGTGCGCTGTCACTGCAAATCCAACAGCTATAGCACGTCACCCCATCTACGCTTTCGTGGACTACAAACGGGACGGTTCGCCGGTTTGTGCCAATAAAACTTGCGACCGCACCACGATGAATACAGAGTCGGGATGGGCCAAGTTCCCGCTTCAGGCGCGCCCGCAAGATATCGAAGCAGCGATCTCGTCTGATACGACCTATGGATGTACAATGACTTGGGATAATAGCGGGTCTAAAACAGGAAAGCTCACACCCACGGGCGGCTGTTGCGGTGACACCGTGATTCTTAAGACAGGACTTTCTACGTCTACAAATGATGCTGAGGCGATTAAGAATAGGAACGCCCATCTTGAACCGGATCAACCGTGTCGAATTCCGAAATACTGATTTACGAAGATGACGACTTGCTCGTGCTGAATAAGCCCAGCGGACTGCCTTCAGCGCCACTTCCGAAGAATCGGGAAGAACGAACCGCGGTTCAATTGGCAATCGAAATTTTTCCAGATCTCCCCACGCGCTTTCCCCCCGATTCTTTCGAGCCTGGGCTTCTTCATCGGCTGGATACGGGTACCAGTGGGCTTCTTGCATTTGCCAAATCCCCAGAGGCTTTCGCACACTTTAGGTCGGTGTGGAAAAGTGAAGAAGTGCGAAAAGTTTATCGAGCAATTGCACCGATTTTGGCACAAGAATTTGAAGGATCCATGGGGAAGCCCATTTCCCCCTATCTGGCGCACGATGCGAAGTCATCCAAACGGATGCGTGCTTTTTTAGGGCCGAAGGCACCGATTAAAGTTCGCGGAAAGCTGTTGCCCACGTGGACCCAAATCGAACGCGTCGAGGCCCTCACTTCAAATTTTCGTTCGCCCGAGCGCTATGCTGACTGGCAGATTTCGATTCGCACGGGTGTGATGCACCAAATTCGCTGCACACTGGCCTGGCTGAAGTGCCCGATCGTGGGCGACTTAATTTATCGCGGTGCAGCATCTGATCGGCTTTGGCTTCATGCGTGGAGGCTACAAATTCCCTGTAAAAACGAGCAAATACTTCATATCGAGGCTCCGCTTCCTGAGAATTGGCCAGGATCAGATTTTCGCATAGCATCAGCTGGCTTGCCGTAGCGCAAAATGCTACACGCAGAGTCGTGAACCATCGAAATCTTAAGGCATTTATTGTTGGCTATGGAAGCCAGGCACAAGCTTGGGCAGCCTGCTTGCGCGATTCGGGCTACTCGGTAGAAATCTTTCTTTCTCGATTCGATGGAACTTCGGCCCAGCAAGCGCGAGCTCATTTTTTTCCAGTTTTCTCAAATACAGCTCTGGGTCAACAAGTTTCGACTGAAGCTCAACCTCTGATTGCGATGCTTTGCCCAGACTCCGCAATCGCGCCCGTTTATGAAGAGTGCATCGCTGCGCTGAATGTACCTCTTACACTCGTTTTGGCTCATGGGTTCAGCGTCTACTCCCAACAACTCAAAACTCAATCCCATCATTCGGTAGCGCTTCTTGCTCCTAAAGCGATTGGGCCTAAACTCAGAGAGGCCTACACACGCGCGGCACCACTGCCTCACAGTCTTAAAGCCGCCTGGATGCCTCCGGCCGGAAGTGACCCGTCTCTTCAGCAATTTGCCCGTGCACTGGGCTTCGATCCGGGCCACTTAATTCCTGCAACCTTTGAAAATGAAACCATCGGCGACCTGATCTCGGAGCAAGGTCTTCTTTGCGGTGGTATTTTTACTCTGATGGAATGGACGATCGAATCGATGAGAGAAGCAAACATTCCCGAAGCTCTGATTCGGGAAGAGTGCATTACCGAACTTGAGCTAATTGCGGGCTTAATTCAGAGTAAGGGCATTGATCAAGCGTTCTTAGCAATTAGTGCTGCGGCAAAGGCAGGCACTCTTGAGATGCGAGCGCGCTTTGAAAGTTCTGGGCTAAAACCTGAATTCGAGTCTCAAATGAACTCGATCATTGATGGAAGCTTTGGCCGACGATTCCTGAACGCTCAACATACGGGCGAACTCGAACAGAAAACACTTCGATTCCAAGAAAAACTGAAATCACTTCAAGAAGGATTCACTTCATGAGTTCCATGCCACAGCCTTCGGCGCAAAATAAAGTCACTGTTCCTTTTATTCGGGCACAGAAGAACATTCAACCGCTTACTATGCTTACCGCTTATGATTATCCGACAGCCCAAATTTTGGACCGCGCGGGGATCGATCTCATTCTTGTAGGCGATAGCGTGGGTACAGTTCTATATGGCGATGAAAATACATTACAAGTCACCCTCGACGACATGGTAAGACACACGCGAGCAGTCAGCAAAGCTGCGAATCGCGCTCTAGTAGTCGGTGATCTTCCCTTCATGAGTTATCAGGTCAGTAAGAAGCAAGCGATTCGAAGTTCGGGTAGACTTCTAAAAGAGGCGGGCGCCCACGCGGTCAAACTTGAAGGTGGCCTGGAGATGGCGGAAACGGTCAGTGCAATTGTGCGCGCTGGCATACCCGTAATGGGCCATATCGGCCTCACGCCGCAAACCATTCACGCCATAGGAACTTACCGCATTCATGGAAAAACTCATCAAGAGCGCGACTACCTGATCGCCTCGGCAAAGGCACTCGAAGAAGCGGGAGCCTTCTCGATCGTGCTAGAATGCGTGGAAGCGAAGCTTGCTTCTGAGATCACTCAGCTCGTGAATATTCCGACCTTGGGGATTGGCTCAGGAACGGGATGTGATGGGCAGGTTTTGGTCGGTCACGACTTAGTTGGATTGACTGCAGGCCGGGTACCGCGCTTTGTGCAACCCACTGCCGACCTGAAAGCGAATTGGCACCAAGCTGTTGAAGCCTACATTCAACGAACTCGAGAGAATCATGCTCGCCATTGATGTGGGCAATTCAAACTGGGTTTTAGGCCTTTATTCAGGCAATGAACTACAAAAAGTACTTCGCCTGAATTCGGGTGCACTGGTAAATGAGGATCAGATTCGAAAAGTATTTTCTGAGCTACTCGGCGAACCTATTCTACGCGACCTCGACGACCAATCGCTTCCGATTACCTTGTCTTCGGTTGTTCAAGGCACGACACGTCTTCTGCGGAAAACTTTTCCTCACGCCCAAGTAATCGATTCGACTTGGCCGTTTTCGTTTCAAATCGCTACAGACCAGCCCGAGCAAACCGGGGTAGATCGTCTTGTGAACGCCCACGCTGCGATCGAACTCATTCAAGCAGAAATTCGTTCATCTCGGAGCAGGCCCAAACCCATCATTTTAGTAGACGCCGGCACTGCCACCACCTTCTGTGCCGTAACATCGACAGGAGTATTTTTGGGCGGAGCCATTGCCCCTGGTTTGGGAATATCGGCCGAAGCCCTCTTTTCAATGGCCCCCGCGCTTCCTCGTGTGTCCTTTGAGCTTCCTGATGCGACCATTGGTATGTCGACCTCTGCAGCACTTCAAAGTGGAATTCTACAAGGCTATGCCTGTTTGGTGGATGGAATGATTGGGCGTTTTAGGACCGAGCTCAAAAATCGCGGCGAACCTGGCATGGCAGATGTATTCATTACAGGAGGTTTTTCGAGACTGTTGGCTAAAACTTGTGAGCAACCGATGCGCGTCGAGCCCGATCTAACTCTAAAAGGAATTCATTCGCTGTTTGTCCGACAGGAGACCCAGGCATGATTCCAAGAGAGCTGATGTCGATCGCACCGAGCCTTCGTGGTAAGCGAATCTTACTGGGCGTAACGGGAAGTATTGCTGCGTTTAAAGCT
Source organism: Bacteriovoracaceae bacterium (assembly GCA_947475645.1). Classification (GTDB taxonomy): domain Bacteria; phylum Bdellovibrionota; class UBA1018; order UBA1018; family UBA1018; genus CANJNU01. The sequence goes on from CANJNU010000055.1 coordinate 4,194, forward strand.
TGCGATCTAGTTCGGTATTTAAGACAGTGCGACGCCGAGGTTCGTGTCGTATTAACCGAATCTGGCGAGAAATTCGTTACTCCCCTGACCTTAGAAACTCTATCGGGGCATCGTGTACTGACCTCGCTGTGGACTGGAGAACTAGGAAATCATCATATCGATACCGCCAGGTGGGCCGACGTCGCTTTGGTCGCGCCTGCAACGGCAAACACCTTAGCGAAACTAGCCCACGGTATCGCAGACGACTTACTGACTACCGAGCTTTTGGCCCTTAAATGCCCACTGGCCGTGGCGCCAGCGATGAACCCTGCTATGTTCTCGAATCCCGCAACGCAAGCTAATCTAAGTACCCTGCGTGCTCGCGGAGTTCACGTAATTGGCCCGGTTATTGGCGTCACTTCCTGCGGTGAAGAGGGATTAGGTCGGATGGCAGAACCCGAAGCGATTCTTTCTTATCTCGCGCGTATTGTTCGTTGTGAAGACCCAAATAAGAAATCGAAGCGCGCATTAATTAATTTAGGCCCCACCCGTAGCCCCATCGACCCCGTTCGGTATCTTTCTAACCGGTCGAGCGGAAAGATGGGCGCCGCTCTGGTATGGGAAGCGTGGCTGCAAGGACACTCGGTTACTGCCGTTGTAGGGCCCGTGGATGTAACGCTGCCCCCGGGTATTCAGGTAATTCGAACCACCACGGCCAATGAAATGCTGGGCGCCTGCGAAGCAGAGTTTTCACTGTGTGATCTTTTCATTGCAAGTGCAGCTATTCTGGATTGGGAAGTGGAGCAAGTCGCTGGCCAAAAAATAAAAAAAGGGGCCCCCCCTCCCCTCGCCTTGCGAACGAACCCTGATATTCTTGCCACTCTGGCTAAACAGAAGCAGTCTCACCAGCGGGTTGTAGGCTTCGCGGCAGAGACCGAAGCAGTCTTATCTTCAGCGAAGGCTAAGCTTCTCCAGAAGAACTGTGATGCTCTTTTCGCTAACGATGTTTCGAGTGGTGAGCAAGGTTTTGATCGCGATCTGAATGGTGGATGGTGGATTACGCTACAAGAGGCCACGCTTGTGAGCACTCGGACTAAAACCACCCTAGCAGCAGAGATGCTTCGGCGAATTGAGCAGTTGTATGTTGATTAGCAGATTCGAAACGATTGCGGATATGCGAAATTGGAGAGGTTCTCTCTCACAGACGGAAGTCGTCGGTTTTGTTCCCACCCTGGGTGCCCTTCACGAGGGGCATGCCACGTTGCTTCGCAAAATGAGGTCTCGCTGTGACCGCCTGGTGCTGTCGATCTTTGTCAATCCAACTCAATTCGGACCTACAGAAGACCTGGTAAAGTATCCTCGTCCTCTCAAACAAGATCTTGAGATTGCCCACTTGTGTGGTGTTGACGCCGTTTTCACTCCAACCCCCGCTCAAATCTATCCGGCTGGATTCTCTACTTTCGTAGAGGAATCGAGCCTTACGCTTCCTTTGTGCGGACCTTTTCGTCCCGGTCACTTCCGAGGAGTAACTACTGTAGTCATGAAGCTGATCCAAGTCGTGAAGCCCCACGTTGCCTACTTTGGTATTAAAGATGCACAACAATTTTTCGTTCTTCAGAAGATGGCAGAAGACCTTAACCTCGACGTGTCTGTCGAAGCAGTGGCTACCGTTCGAGAGAATGACGGCCTAGCACTCTCGTCACGGAACGCTTACCTCTCTGCCGAGCAACGCAGTCAGGCTACGTTCATTCACCAGATCCTGTTGGAGATTCGGGAGAAACTCGCGGTCGATTTTTTGAATTACAAACAGTCGCTCGACCTCGGGCGCGTTGCGCTTGAAGGCGCTGGGTTCAGGGTTCAGTACCTGGAACTTCTCAAGGCCCCTGATCTCACTTCTCTCGTCTCGAACGAGAGTCCTTTGCCTGATCACCCTTATCTCTTAGCCGTGGCAGCCTATCTGGGTTCGACGCGGCTGATCGACAATCTTATTTTAAACGAACGGTCCCTGTTTTTAAAACACGGCATTCGAATTCACGCGGTTTAGAACTCAGAACCTGCCCCGACCTTAAGGCTTCTCGGGTCGGGGCTTTCGGTTATTCTGTTACTTTGTTGCTTACTTAACTACAACCCATGCTGTTTCCGCAGTTCAAACATTTATAACAAGCACCGTTTCGAACCGTTGTATGCCCACAGCTATCGCACGGAGGTGCATCGCCCATCATCTTTGCCAGATGATCGCCCGATGGCGTGGTTTTTAAACCAGCACCGATATCCAGCGGCATCTCCATCTGAGGCTGATTCCCCGCCATCACTCCAGCGGTGATCTGCTGAGAAGGGTTTTTAGGGTACAAAGACGCTGCACCTCGCTCGACTGAGAGATCCACTGGCTTAACTTGAACAAAGTCAGTACGTCCCAGGTACTCCATTCCTAAAACACGAAAAAGGTAGTCCACAATC
>CANJNU010000056.1 GCA_947475645.1 Bacteriovoracaceae bacterium
CTCTGAAGCAATACATGGAGACCTCTCCTGGTTTTCGAGAGCAATTGCTCATTCTTAAAAAAGCTGAAATTAGCCTTGAACAGGCCAAAAAAGCGTTCCTGCCACTTCCTCAAGTCACCCTCAGCGGAATCGAGTTAAATTACTCGGGCAACTACGAAAGAACTTCATCTTCCTTAGCTTCGAGCGCGGGCGGTAACTTACTGAACATTTCCACCTCGATTAGCCTCACCTTACCGATCTACGCTTCAGGTGGATTTTTTAATCATCGTGGCCTCGAAAACTCTGAAATTAATTACAGCAACACGGTCTTGAAGTACGCAGACAACCTTCAAGACTTTCAGACCGACCTGATCGGCACGATCGAGACGATTCATCAATCTGAATCGCAATACAAAAACACCAAGGAAACCTTCATTAATTCGGCCAAAGTTTTAGATGGCCTGATTGCGCGATTGGGAAGTGAGCAATTCAATCGCTTAGAACTAAAACAAGCCATCAAGGACGCGCGCGATGCCGAGATCAGCTTGCTTGAAGTGACCTCCAGTCACCTCACTGCAAGGCTCGACTTCGCCAATAAACTGGGGCTCGATCAACTACCGGGAGAATCTTACTAATGGAAGCTCACTCACGGATCGGGGGCCTGATCGGTTGGTTCGCCATCATCACCTGTATCCATTCCAGTGCCCGGGCATGGACCCCCACTCCAAAGAAGCTTCCAGGCACAACCATCGCCATGCCGCTCTACTTTCGTCCTAACATCATCGAAGAAGGCAATAACCTTTTCGTTAATTTAGGCGGCGCTTTCGGAACCCACCCCCTCGCACATCAGGCAGGCTTTGTTGAACTCGGGTTTGCCAAAAATTATTTCGCATTCGATCTTCGGTTCAAAAATGGCGTATCCCATTACGCTCAAATCGGAGTCGAACCCGGAACGTTCGATAACGATCCTTCTCCAATTACCTACAATAACAACGGCAACGCACCTTGGAAGTATTGGCTCGTCGAGCCGGGCCTCTCGATTATCAGTAATCCGTTCATCGTTCTGGCCCCGTGGCTCAGTACTCGCGTGCGAACAGGCCTAGGCTACGGAACCTTTACCGACCTAAGTTCTGGCTATGCATTTACCACTTGGACCTATTCAGCAGAAAGCTCCCTAGGCTTTCGCCTAGGCGAGCACAGCCCGTGGATGATGTGGACGGGGCTGGGCTGGTACTTCGGACGCGGCATGACCAATCTCGGCGAAATCTCGAATTTCTCCTGGCTTCAAGAGAACGTCTCACTGAGTTGGCACTTCTAACGACAAACTCTTAAATAAAGCGCTCTGAGAACTCGCCGTTCGCGTAACTGAACACTTTCTTTTGGCCGTCCACTTCGGTTTCAACGTTCACAGGACGCTTCCAAATCTCTGAAAGCGAACGCATGGTCTCGCGTGCCCAGCGCACATCCAGATCTAAACCTTGATGCTTGTGCCATAGCAATAGCTCACCCTTGTTCTGATAATTCCCATCAGTCACGTAAACAAAGGGCTGTCCTAGATTTGAAATTCCAAACAGAATCTTCTCTTTAATCTTTCGATAATCACGATCCGCAATCTCATATTGATTCGTTCTACGATTAAATTGATACGTATAAAGTTTGAGACGCTCACAAAACTCTTCGGTCAAATACTCGTCGATAAAGGTAATGTCGTTGCAGACTTTTCTTACCTCAAAAATCTTCTGTCTTCCTAAACCCAGCTTTTTATCCCAAAGAGCCTTGGCTCGCATGTCGTCGCACTCTTCGTACTCTTTGCCAAACTTCCCCCGATTCCAGCGATCTTCGATTTCGCGGAAAAGCTCGATCCCAATTTTATAGGGATTAATCTGTCCAGGCTGCATCGCAGTCACGCCCGAATGATGGTCACAGAAATCAATAATCTCCGAATCCTTCAATACCTTCTCGGTCAGAATCTTCGAATGCCAGTACGAGGCCCATCCTTCGTTCATGATCTTGGTCTGAGCTTGAGGCGCAAAATAATAAGCCTCGTCACGAACAATCGCCAAAACTTCCTGTTCCCAATCCTCAAGCGGAGCAAACTCAAGCAAGAACGCAAGAATGTCTTTCTGAGGCTCGGCAGGAATCTTCTTAGACTGCTGCTGAGCAAGCGCCATTTTTTGTCGCTGTTCCTCTAAAAAATCGGGCGGATTAATAAACTTATCCATATAATTGCGATCGTTCTTTAATCGCCCAGAATTGGGCTCTTCCTGCTGCGCTTTCGCCGATCGTTTCTTTTCTACGAACGGTGCGTAGGGGTCGATCAGGTTTTCAATCGCTAGGCACTTATCGATAAATGATTCTACAACGTCCTGACCATAGTGATCCATGTAGTCGCGAATTTTGACTGCATGATTGGCCATGGTATCGAGCATTTTGCGGTTCGTTTTATAAAACAAATATTTATTCTTAAAAAAATCGACGTGACCGTAGACGTGCGCCATCACTGTTTTTTGATCCACTAATGGATTCGATTTCATTAAATAAGCGTAGGAAGGATTAGTGTTGATCACCATTTCATAAATCTTCTGCAGTCCCCACTCGTATCCCTTTGAAAGCTGGTCGTAATCCATACCAAACCGCCAGTGTGGATAACGCACTGGAAAACCACCGAGCGCAGCAAGGCTATTAATCTGATCACTGTCAACCATTTCAAAAATGGTTTCAAATGGGTCCAGTCCGTACGCTTCCGCATGAGCTCTAATCTGGTCTCGTAAACGAGCTAGGTCGGGGGTCAGAGCACTGGTAGAAAAATCATCCATTCCCATTTAGCGTCCCTTTCCTAGAAACTCTTTAATCGAAGGAAGAATCCCGTCCTTATTCTCTATTTTCGAAAGAATCACAGATTCGTGATTCATGCCGAATTGCTCTTTCAAATCTTTGTAGAACTGCCCTGAACCATAGCGAGACTCAACTTGCCCGTAACAGAATACATTACACATCGGTAAGAGCCTACTTTGCAAGAGTTCCATACACACTCGCGTGTCTTCTCCCGACCAATTGTCTCCATCCGAAAAATGAAATGGGTAAATATTCCACTCGGACGGCGGGTAATCGGTTTCGATAATTTTTTCGCACAGTTTATAGGCCGAACTAATCAGTGTGCCACCCGATTCGCGAGTTTTAAAGAACGTTTGTTCGTCGACTTCGCGAGCAGTTGCATCATGTATAATATACCGAGTCTCGATTCCCTTGTATTGCGACCGCAGCCAGGTATCGATCCAGAATGCTTCCGTTCTCACTATCTCTTTTTGCTCGTCGCCCATCGATCCCGATACGTCCATCATGTAAATAATAACTGCGTTATTCTCATGACGAACATCCGACTTCCACGAACGGTATCGCATGTCTCGCTTAATGGGCACGATCACCGGTTCTTCGGGATTATAAGTTCCCATCGAAATTTGACGCCGCAAAGTTTCCTTAAACGTGCGCTTGAAGTGTCGAAGGGAATTCGGCCCCTGATTGGCAATTCCGGTGTACTTGTCGACTTTGCTTTTCAAAGTCTTATGTCCCCGCGGTTCAATCTTAGGCAGCTCGAGTTCCTCGCCTAAAATCTCGGCCAACTCTTGAAGCGTCAACTCGACATCCAACTGGTGCTCGCCAGATTGATTGCCGGCTTGCCCTTGACCATCGCCGGGTTGCGGATTACCGCCGATAGGATCGCCCACCTTGCCGTCGCCTTGACCCGCGCCACCCTGCTCTTTGTCGCCATAGCGGAAACGAGGAATCTCAATCTGAGGCAATGGAATCGTAACCCGATCCTTTCCCTTGCGTCCGATCATTTCACCGTGAGTCACGTACTTCTTTAGATTTTGCTTGATCTTTCCCTTCACGATCTGCCGAAAACGACTATGGTCTCGCTTAATATTGTAAATGGCCACTTAGGACCTCCGCTTCACATCTCCACGTGCGAAGATGCTGGCTACAAAGTTCAGCACGTCGGTTGAGCAAATCTCGCAATAACCGTAGTTCTTGATGAGACGTGCTTTGACTACATCAATTTTCTCTTGGGTCGAGCGATCGACCACATTCGAAACCAACGACGTGAGCTTGATTGTGTCCTTTTGATCTTCAAAAAGCTTCAATTCAAGAGCCTTATGAAGACGTTCGTTCGTCTTATAGTCAAAAGTTCTACCCTCAATTGCAAGAGCCCCAATGTAGTTCATAATCTCCCGACGGAAATCATCTTTGCGGCTCTCTGGAATGTCGATTTTCTCCTCGATCGAACGCATTAGCCGTTCGTCTGGTTCCTCATCCATTCCGGTATATTTATTCTTCACACGCTCACGCTGTGTATAAGCCTTAATATTATCGATATAGTTAGCACACAGCTTTGAAATTCCATCTTCGTCAGCTGATATCGCTCGCTGAACCTCGTTTTTTACAATATCTTCGAACTCTTGCTTCACCACGGCCAATAGCTCTCGGTACTCGCGTCTGCGTTCATCCGAACCAATCAAAGCATGATGTTTCAAACCACCTTCAAGTTCGTTCATTATCATAAACGGATTCACACAACCGATCTCACCATTCTTATCATTCACTAAAGCGTTACTGATCTTATCTTGAACATAACGAGGAGAAATTCCTTCGAGTCCTTCTCGAACCGCTTCTTTCCGAAGCTCCTTTACATTGTCCTCGGTATAACCCGACAGAGTCTTGCCGTCATAAAGCTTCAATTTCTGCAACAGTGTTAGATTCGCTTTTTTGGGCTGCTCTAAGCGAGTTAAAATCGCCCACATCGCCGCAACCTCAATCGCATGCGGAGCAATGTGCTTGCCTTTAATCCGGTTTGCATTGAAATCTTTTTCGTAGATCTTCACTTCTTGCTTCAGCTTGGTGATGTAAGGAATATCGATCTTGACGGTTCGATCCCGCAGAGCCTCCATGAATTCGTTATTCTGAAGCTTCTTAAATTCGGGCTCATTCGTGTGCCCAATAATCACCTCATCGATATCGGTTTGAGCAAACTTCTTCGGCTTGATTTTGTGTTCCTGAGACGCGGTAAGCAAATCGTATAAGAACGCCACATCTAATTTCAGTACCTCGATAAACTCAACGATCCCGCGATTCGCTACGTTAAACTCACCATCAAAATTAAAAGCGCGAGGATCGGAATCCGATCCGTACTCCGCAATTTTGCGATAATTAATATCTCCGGTTAACTCGGTCGAGTCCTGATTCTTCTCGTCTTTAGGCTGAAACGTGCCGATCCCTACGCGATCCTTCTCAGAAAGCACGAAACGCACAACCCGAATATAACTTAAAACCTTGGTCCAATCGCCATCGAGGCGTTTCACAAACTCACGATAAATAAATCGACTTGCCGGATCAAGATCGCCCGAAATCTGAACCTTGTAGGGAGTCTTACTTCCGCGATTAATCTCCTCTAAAAGGGCCGCGCGCAGATCTTCCGGAATTAATTTCAGAGGATCTTCATGCATCGGCGAAACAAGTTCGCGCACATTCCCCAGAATATCAGCAAAATCGCCCTTTGGATCAACCCACTTAAATGTATAAAGAGCACCTTCATCGGTTCTCGAATAGAGCTCAATGCCCTTTTTCAGCAAGCGCGCCAAGGTTGACTTCGCCGACCCCACAGGTCCGTGCAAGAGCAAAACGCGCTTCTCGGTTCCATACCCCAAAGCTGCGGATTTAAAAAAATGAACCAACTTCATACAAGGAACATCCAAGCCGAATACAGCATCTTTTCCATGATCAATAGGATCATCAAAGAACTTATAGCGAACAATATTCTTCTTGTATTCTACATAGGAAGTACTGCCCCAACTCACCACCATATCGTACATGCGCTGAAAAGCATTACGGGCCACGTTCGGGTTCTGCTTTACAATTTCGAGATAATCGTAAAATGAGCCTTCCCAATTTAAATTCTTGAACTCCCGCACCGAATCCGTATTTGCAATAATACGACTCCAATCCGTGGCGGTTTTATTCATATCTAATCCTGTTTTTTGAGCCATTTGGATGGTCCTTCCTTGGGTGTTCAGCCTTCTTTAATTATGGCACTACTTCGCCTAAGAAAGCTAGAACTCAAACTGAAAATTGACTAGTGCACCTGCTCACTAAAAGCTCGTTTTTGTTCTAAATTCTCGCGCCAATTTTCTCCTCAGCCGGATCTTTGACTTTTGCCAAAAGATTGACGCAAGATAAGGCGCTTCACTTTTTGCCGCAGTTTACCTTGGACGTTTAGCGTTGATTCACTCATAGTGTTTCATAAGCGATCGATCGCCAACTCCCCCATATGACCACCCTATCCAGTGTGAACAAATCCTTATCTATTCCCTCTTTGTTTTCGCTCAGTATCGGCGTTACAACCGACGTCGGCATGAAACGACAGAAGAACGAGGACAGCGTTTTCGCTGATTCGCAGCTTGGACTATTTATCGTGGCCGATGGAATGGGAGGACACCAAGGCGGGGCAACGGCCAGCCGCATTGCGATCGAAGCGATTTCCGAATGCATCGAAAGTGAGTTAACCCATCCACCCGTAGGCCCTGCAACC
>CANJNU010000057.1 GCA_947475645.1 Bacteriovoracaceae bacterium
ACTTTTGGAGGAGGGGGGCACACCGCGGCACTTCTGCAGGCGCTCAACGCTCCGCACGGAGTCATTGCGTTTGACCAAGACGAGGGCGCAATCGAGCGCGGTCTGGAGCGCTTCTCTCGCGAGGTGACGGAGGGGCGGCTTAAGCTCATTCATCTTCCGTTCAGTCAGGCGGCCGAGACTCTTTCAGAACACAAGGTTCTTGGCTTGATGGCCGATCTGGGTTTCTCAAGCGACCAGATTGAAGATCCTGCAAGGGGTCTCAGTTTTCTTCGCGAAGGTCCGCTCGATATGCGATTCGACTCGTCGCATGGCCAGAGTGCTTATGAGTATTTGTCGCATGCGACCGAAAGCGAAGTTGCCCAGGTGATCCTTGAATTGGGTGAGGAGCGATTTTCAAGAAAAATAGCTTCGGCTATTGTGCGGGCGCGAAGCGAGGGCGGCTTGCCAAGAACCACCACAGCCCTGGCAGACCTGATTGTGCGCTCGGTACCGTCAGAGGCTCGTCGCGGTCGTATTCACGCGGCGACCCGCACCTTTCAAGCCTTACGCATTTACGTGAACCGTGAACTCGAAGAGCTCGATCAACTTTTAGAAAAAGTTTTACCCCAGATTGAAATCGGGGGACGTGTTGCGGTTCTGAGTTTCCATTCCTTAGAAGATCGCAAAGTGAAACAGTACTTCAAGCATCGAGAGGGCCTCTTTCGGCAGGTACATAAGAAGCCCATCGAAGCAGATGAATCGGAAGTAGCGCTCAACCCCCGTTCGCGAAGCGCAAAGCTCCGAATTGCTGAGAGGAAAGCACACGAGGGACCGCGATGATCTCAAGAAATTGGGTACCTTTGTGGGTCGTTCCCGTGCTTATTGCGTTCTCGGTTTTGACGGTTTGGCTGCGGCTCTCCGTGGTGCGCACGACTTATCAGATCAACCAAACCGAAAAAAAAGTACGAGAAATGAAGCAATCTAAGGAGCAGATGGAGCTGAAGGTCACAGCGCTTCGCTCTCCTAAGCGGCTAGAGCTTTTAGCAAAGACACGGTTTGGATTGGGCACTCCCCGGGCCGATCAAGTAATTCACTTAACAACGCCTGCGGAAGCAGACGGGATTGTTAAGAATGCTCAATAATTCGGTCGAGGGTTCTACCCGTAGAATTCGTAGCGTCGCGATGATCTGTATTGTTCTTGCTGGAAGTATTCTCTTTCGTGCAAGTGTGGTTCAGATTTTGGGCGACGCTCGGCTTGAGCAAATGGCTAAGCGTCAGTTTCAGTCGCGAATGCTCATTCGTCCTGCACGGGGCTCGATCTTAGATCGTAACGGCGAGCCGCTGGCCATTAACCTAGAAGGTCGTTCTTTGGCAGTGAATGCTACCAAGGTCGAGAATCCCCGTTCTCTTTCGCGTCTTCTGGCGAAGGCGCTCGATCTGCCGGCCCTCAAACTTCTTCCCAAGCTTAAGGCAAATAAGGAATTTCTTTGGATTAAGCGTCACCTCTCCGAGCAGGATTTCCAGCAGTTAAAGAAATGGCATCTGGTTGATCGAGACGGAGCCGCGACTTCGGGTCTATTGTTAGTCAAAGAGAGTAAGCGTGTTTACCCTCATGGCGAACTGGCCGGCCACATTTTGGGAGATGTGAACGTCGATTCCGACGGGGTGGAGGGAATTGAGCTTTGGAAGAATGAGAGGATGCGCGGAAAAGTACTCTCAGTGAGCGCGATTAAAGACGCTCTCGGACGGCCAACCTTCCTGGACTCGGCATCGCTGAAAAATGTTCAGGAAGCGAAAGATGGCGAGCCGGTTACCTTAACGCTCGACGCCTCCTTGCAGTTTTCTGTTGAGCAGGAGCTGCGTGCGGCCGTGAATAAGCATAATGCAAAGGGCGGCTCCGTAATCGTAATGAATGCAATGACGGGCGAGATCTTGGCTATGGCCAATCAACCCGCATTCAATCCTAACGATAAAAGTGTTGCGCCTGATCGGCGTAGAAACCGCGTATTCACCGACGGCTACGAACCCGGATCGACTCTCAAGCCGCTGCTCGTTGCGACGGCGCTCTCGCATGGTTGGAAGCTCACCGACCAAATTTGGGGAGAGATGGGAAAAGGGCTGAAAATTCAAGGTCGAAAGATTTCTGAGGCTGAGTCACACGAGAAATTTGGTTGGTTGAATCTCAATCGACTCATTCAGGTTTCAAGTAACGTCGGCGCAGCAAAATTGGCCCTGAAAGTGGGAGCTGACTCGTACTTTGGTACTCTCAAAGCGCTCGATTTTGGTACGAAGTCAGGATCGGGTTTTCCGGGTGAAATTTCTGGAATGCTTCCTGCTCGAAAGTCTTGGCAGCCTCTTACTTTAGCGAATATTGGCTTTGGCCAGGGAATTTTGGTCACACCCATTCAGATGGTGCGAGCCTATGCCACGTTTCTGAACGGCGGTTGGTTGGTGCAGCCCAAGATGATTCAAGACGAAGTAGGGGCGCCCGTTGAACAGCCTAAGCGGGTGTTTACCGAAAAGGTTGCGGCTCAGATGATCGAGAACTTGGAGGGGCCGCTTAAAGAGGGGGGCACTGCTCCGAAGGCAAATCTTCCTGGTTATCGCGTGGTGGGCAAGACGGGAACGGCGCAGAAGGTCGATTCCCATACGCACGCTTATTCGAAGTCGAAGTACGTCGCCTCTTTCATTGGAATGCCCATTCATGTTGAGCCTAAGATTGTTATTTTCGCTTCGGTCGACGAGCCTCGGGGGGCCTATTACGCCTCCGAAACGGCAGCCCCGCTTTTCCGCGAGGTTCTCAATGCGGTTGCGAATCGATTTAGTATGCCCACACGCGGAGATTTTAAAATCGCTCAGACTCCTGGTTCCGATCGCGTCTCCACCTCGAGTGCACACCCCGTCGACATCAAGCAGATTCCGGCATTTTCTCCGGGCGCGCCCCTCTCGCCTCTTATGCCTTCATTAAAGGGTCTTACTGCCAGAGAGGTGCTGCGCGTTCTCGAAGGACGTAAGATTCATCTCGAGCTTCGAGGTGTGGGTCGAGTGCTGACTCAGAATCCTCTTGAAAACAGCTCTCTCTCCGACGGCGAGACCGTTCGAGTTCAGCTCACGGAAGAGTGAGTTCCGCTCTACCAATCCGACGAGGCGCCGCCCCCACCAAAACCGCCGCCTGAACTGCCGCCCCAGCTACTGCCTCCGCTGAAGCCGCCTCCGCCGCCGAGAGGATCCGATCCCCCGAGTGAGTCCCCGGTGCGACGATAAATGCCGCGACTACTCGATCCAAGCGATAAAGTGTACCCCCACAGTACAATCAAGAACATCAGAAGCAAGCCGATGAGTCCGATCACTAAGGCTTGCTTGCCCTGAGACATCCCGCCTCGCCGATAAGACGGCTCTCCCGGAGCAAGCGGCGTTGGGTCGAGTGTTTGAATCACAGCCATGACACCTTCGAAGGTGTGGCCGGCGCGAAGGTGGGGAATTAAATTGTCGTCGAGTAGGCGTCTCGACTTCACGTCCGTAAGCGTGCCCTCAAGACCGTAGCCCACTTCAAGGCGCGTTTTTCGTTCTTTCAGGGCTATCGTTAAAAGTGCCCCGTTGTCGGTGCCCTTCTTTCCAAATTTGTAGTTCTCGGCCACCTTCATCGAGTAATCCTCGATAGGCAGTCCCTGAAGGGAGCTCGGAAGAATCACCTCGAGCTGAGTTCCGGTGTGCTTCAGTAAGGCCTGAATGGCGCCTCGAACGTTTGCGGTTTGCTGCTCGCTCAGTGCGCCGGTCTCATCGCCGATTCCGTAGACCACCTTGGGCATCTTGAAGTCGTCAGCATGACCCGAGAAAGAGCATAAAAACAGGCCCAAAGCGGCAACGAGCCTTTGGGTGGTGATTTTAAGTTGCATGGAAATTATTCCTCTCTTAGCTGGTCAGAGATGACGTTCTTTTTTTCGCCTTGATGTGGAAAGTGCTGCTGCAGAACCTTACCGATTTCAGTGATGCAGTTGCACAATGCGTCGATGGGCTTTCCGTGATGAACTCCCCGCACGAGGTCGTCGATGCGAATCTGCCAGTAGGTCTGAGGAATGAGGGGCTGCAGTGCCAAGTCCGGAAGAATGTGTATCTTCCGTTCAAAGAGCGAAATAAAAATAAGAACACCGTTTCGCTCGGGGCTATTGACGAGTTCTGAGTGGTGAAGGCTAAGAATCGCTCTTTCACGAGTTTGCCATTGGGCCTCTCGTTTCGATACCCAAAGTCTCTTCAGCGCGGGAATGAAAGAGAGGCTCATTCCAAGGATCAGACTGATGATCTGAGCGGTGAGTACTTCGTGTACGGTGAACTCTCGGATTCGATACTCTTCAAGCCCAATCAGAGTGACGCTTAAGATCAGAAACCCAAGCAAGCCCATCCAGAGGTGCACCCAAAGGTAGCCCGAACTCTTCTGTAAAATAACGGGAACGATTTCTGCTGTGGTGCTCGCTTCTGCGGCGTGAACCGCCTCGACCACCCGCAAATGATCCGTCCGTGAATAGTGAAACTTCCGTTTTCTTCGTTTGGGGATCTTCATTTGCGGTCAATCTCAGTTTTAGAACTTCACTTTGGGCGCTTCGCGGGTTGCCTCGGCAACTTTGAAGGTTTCGCGGGGCTGAAGGTGCAAGAAAGTTTGTGCAATGATGTTGCCAGGGAAATAGCGGATCGATTTATTGTAGTCAGCTACGTGGTCGATATAGCGCTTACGAGCGACAGTAATTCGGTTTTCGGTGCCTTCGATTTGGCTAGAAAGATCGCGAAAGTGGGTGTCGGCTTTAAGGTCAGGATATTTTTCGGTGATCATCATCAAGCGGCCCAATGCTTGGCTAATTTGGCCTTGAGCCTGCTGAAATTTCGCGAACTTGGCCGGATCCGAGAGGCTCGATGCGTCCAGCTTCATTTGAGTCGCCTGAGCGCGAGCAAGCGTTACACCCTCAAGGGTCTCTTTCTCGTGTTTCGCATAACCTTTCACCACTTCAACTAAGTTCGGAATCAGATCCGTACGGCGTTGATATTGGTTATCGACTTCGCTCCAAGCGGCTTTTACGTCCTCATCGAGCCCTTGGAAACTGTTAAATGTGGAGCTTGCCCAAAGTACAATCAAAAGCAACACACCACCAATAGCGAATGGTTTCCAGTTCTTCATGTAGTCTCCGAATGGGAATATTTCTTGATTCTTATTAAGGAAAAGCCTTTACTCACGATGGCATGATTCAAGTTCTCGAGCAACTGCTTTCGGCCCATCTGTCACCGCACCTGTCGCATGTAACTGCTGACTCGCGTTACGTTAAGTTGGGTTCAGTTTTCGTCGCTATTCGCGGCTCACAATCAGACGGCTACCAGTTTATCGCAAAGGCGGTTGCGGCGGGAGCTGCACTGGTCGTGGGCGAAGACGCACGTGGATCGAATGCCTTAGCCATAGGGTCGGTTCCGTATGTGCAGGTTCCGGATGCCAGAATGGCACTTGCCGTAATTGCAGCGCGATTTGCTGGTCATCCGTCTCACGGTTTAACGATGATTGGTGTAACCGGAACCAGCGGAAAAACCACCGTTACTTACCTGATGGAGTCCATTCTTAAATGGGCTGGATATCGTGTGGGCGTAATAGGCACGGTGAATGTGCGATTCGGTTCTAAAATTTATCCGGCCACTCACACTACGCCCGATCCCGTTGCGCTCCAAAATCTATTAGTAGAGATGAAGAATGATGGCTGTACGGCTGTTGTAATGGAAGTTTCATCTCACGCGCTGGCGCAACGACGAGCCGCTACGGTTGCGTTTGATGGCATGATTTTTACCAATTTATCGCCCGAACATTTAGACTACCATCCCACTATGGAAGACTACTATCGCTCAAAAACGCTTCTCTTTCGTGAAGGCACGCCTGTGGCCATCGAAGCGGGAAAGAAGCCTGTCGGAAGCGTATCGGTCGATGATGAGTGGGGGCAGCGGCTCTATACCGAGCTTCATAATAGTAGCGAAGTGCCTTATCAAGTCGTATCTTTCTCTTCGCGGGGAGAGGGCGACGTCTCTGGGGCCAACCTGCGATTGGCGCTTTCTGGAATCTCGGGTGAAGTGGCAGGGATTAAAATTCAATCTTCGCTTGTGGGCGGCTTCAATGTTCAGAATATCATGGCCGCGGTCAGCCTTTCTCTTCAGCTCGGAATTGAACCAGGGGCCATTGCACGAGGCATTGCTGACCTAAAGGGTGTTCCAGGGCGCTTGGAACGCGTGAAGAATGTAGATGGACTGAACGTCTTTGTTGATTATGCTCATAAGCCCGACGCACTTGAGAAAGTGCTCAGAACTTTAAGGTCGGTTTGCCTGGGACATAAAATTATAACGGTTTTCGGTTGTGGTGGCGACCGCGACAAGGTCAAACGACCTGTGATGGGACGAATTGCAACCGGTTTGTCAGATCGCGTAATTGTAACGACGGACAATCCTCGAACCGAAGACCCCGACCAAATTATTCACGATATTCTAGACGGAGTGAATCGGGGTGGAGCCAGCTTTATGGTTGAACCCGATCGTAG
>CANJNU010000058.1 GCA_947475645.1 Bacteriovoracaceae bacterium
TGACTTCAACCAAAAAAATTCGATCGTGCGAACTCGCAGTGTCGCGAATACGGTCGATCGCATCTACGGCGGTGTTCACTGCGGTATCGAAACCAATCGTATCTTCCGTACCCGCAATATCGTTATCGATGGTGCCAGGAACCCCAATCGTGGGAAATCCGGTTTCTTTCTCCATTAAGTGTGCGCCGGTGAATGATCCATCTCCACCAATCACGATCAGACCATTGATTCCTTTAAGTCGTAATATATTGGCGGCATCTTTTCGTACTGAGCGTTTATAGAAAGCCTCACAGCGATCGGTTTTTAAAATAGTTCCCCCACGCTGAATGATATTTGCAACCGAGGAAAGAGTAAGGGGGGTGATTTGATCCTCGAGTAGGCCGCTGTAACCTTTCTGAACGCCACTCACTTCGCATCCTTGCGAAATAGCGTAGCGAACCACGGCACGGATAGCGGCATTCATACCGGGCGCATCGCCTCCGCTGGTCAGTACGGCGATACTTCGGTGGTGCTTTTTTGGGAGTTTAATATGTGGAATTTGAAGCATGTGAGGTTCTCAAGAAATAAGGTTAACGAGGAAGAAGACTTTTTCCCGTCATCTCGGGAGGGGCGGGAAGTTTCATAAGATCTAAGAGTGTGGGCATGACATCTTCTAGTGTGCCGTCTTGGAGTGGAATTCTTGAGCTCTTCGGAGCAATTGCCGAGTTGGGAGCAACCCACAGTGCGGGAACCGGATTGAGTGTATGTTGCGTGTGGAGCCGTCCTTCGGAGTCGCACATTTCTTCGGCATTTCCGTGATCCGCGGTGATGAGCACGTGATAGCCAGCTTTTTGAGCGGCGCTCACTACTTGTGAGAGGCACTGATCGAGCGTTTCCATTGCTTTTATGGCGGCGCCATAGTTTCCAGTGTGTCCTACCATATCGGCGTTGGCGAAGTTCATGAGCATGAAGTGAGGGGGATGAGTTTCAATTTTTTTACAAGCTGCGGCTGCCACGGCAAAGGCACTCATTTCGGGCTTTAAATCGTAGGTGGCAACGTCACGAGGAGAAGCGATCAGTTCACGTTCCTCGCCCAAAAAGGGGAGTTCCCGACCGGCATTAAAGAAGAAGGTTACATGAGCGTATTTTTCGGTTTCTGCTACTCGAAACTGACTGAGTTGATGAATTTCGAGCCACTCACCCATAATGTTTTTTTGGCTTTGCGGGCCGTAGGCTACGAGTAGGTTCTTGAGTTTAACGTCGTATTGAGTCATCCCCGCGATGAGCGAAGGCTGAAATCCCTGACGGCGATCAAACTCTGTGAATTCGGGCTCAGACAGCGCTTGGCAAATCTCGCGGGCGCGGTCGGAGCGGTAATTAAAGAAGATGACGCTATCGCCAGTTTGTAGGGCGCAGCGCGGGTCGAGAAGAGTGGGCTCAATAAATTCATCGGTTTTTCCGCGAAGATGAGCCTGCTGCCACGCCTGAAGAACGGGCGGGATGGTTGATTTTGGGTCTGGAATAAATGTGGCAACTTGCCCGGTCATGGCTTGATAAGCGAGAGCCACTCGATCCCAGCGTTTGTCTCGATCCATCGCATAGTAGCGACCACTTAAAGTCGCAATTGTTGCCCTTGTACTATGAGGAGATTGGGAGTGAAAAGTGGGATGTGTGATGATTTTTTCAATATATCCGCGGCCCGAGTCGGGGGGGGTATCGCGTCCATCGGTAAAGAGATGAATACTGACTTCAGGAATTTTTAATTCGGCACAAAGATCCAAAAGTGCCCAGAGATGGTCGATGTGGCTGTGAACGCCGCCATCAGAAAGAAGCCCCATGAGATGAACTCTGCCGGTGGTTTTGGCGCCGGTTTCGAT
Source organism: Bacteriovoracaceae bacterium (assembly GCA_947475645.1). Taxonomy (GTDB): domain Bacteria; phylum Bdellovibrionota; class UBA1018; order UBA1018; family UBA1018; genus CANJNU01. The sequence goes on from CANJNU010000058.1 coordinate 1,857, forward strand.
GGTCTTCACTAAAGCGGGATTTTTGAAAAAGTCCCGATCCAGAATCGACTTCGAGATGCGAGTCAGATCTTGATAGATCACCCGACCCGCTCCCATCGTCATATGGCCGACTTCACTATTTCCCATAACTCCATTCGGAAGTCCTACGGCGTGCCCATGAGTGATGAGCTGGGAGTGGGGATATTTTAGCAGAAGTTCGCGATAGAACGGCATTTTTGCATTCTGAATCGCATTAAAAGGTGAGTCTTTGCCGATTCCGAATCCATCGAGCACAATGAGAAGCGCTTTATCTGCAGAAGTCATCTTCTTGAATTGTATCGGAGAACGCCAAGGAGCTCAACAAATCAGGCTGCTCATTGCTTAACCCTGAACATGGTAGGGGTGACCGCGCGTTACGCTCCAGGCTCGGTAGAGTTGCTCGGCTACGACTACGCGTGCCAATTCGTGAGGAAGGGTTTGTGGGCCCAGGCTCACCAACCCCCTTGCCTGCGAATGAAGAGATGGGGCAAACCCTAGGCTGCTGCCTAAGCAGAAGGCTACTTCGGTTACACCCGAGGCTTCCCACTCGTTGACCATCTTGGCCCAATCTTGGGTAGATTGAGATTTCCCTACTTCATCCAGAAGGTAGAATATTCCCCGAGGGGAGAGGAGTGAGTTCAGCTTCTCTCGAAGAATCAGTGCCTCCTTCTCTTGAATCTGCGCCCTTGAGGCAGGTGACTTGTCAGGTACTGCAATGGCCTTGAGCTCGTGTTCGCTGGTTGCGACCCAATGCTGAAGATTGCGCAAATAATAGGCGCACGACTCTCCTAATCCCGGAGTTCTCATTTTTCCAAAGGCTAATAGATGCAGACGCATGGACCGAGGCTTTAGTTGAGGCGAGATGCGCCTGGGCCGTAAAACTCTGCAGGAATTTTCACGTGGGGTGCGCTCACCCAAAGATTTTCGAGATCATAGTATTCACGAAGCGCATCTAAGAAAACGTGTACAACAACATCGCCGAAATCCATGAGCACCCAGCGACCCTCGGTGAAGCCCTCGGAAGAGAGGAGTTCATAGCCTAGCTTCTCCAACTGAGCTTCTACGCCATGAGCGATCGCTTGAACTTGGCGATCGGAGCTACCGCTACAAATTACAAAGTAGTGGGTGAAGCTGGAGATTTCGTTGATATCGAGGATCTTTGTGTTCTCTGCCTTTTTCTCAATCACTGCACGGGCACACTCAAGGGCTTTTTCGAGAGAGGGCTCAAGGGCAGGGCTGGAAGAAGAGGATGTTTCAGACTTTTGAGTTTTATTTGTGGACATAAATTCTATCACTTTCCGTCGCTGGACGAGGTTCTCGCGGAAGTACCATAAATGCCTCGTTGCATCAAATAGCGTTCTACGTTTGGAGTAAGGGTTTTTTCGGGAGGGACGCCTTTTCGGGCGAAATTCTCGCGAATTTGGGTTGAGGAAACGGCTGGAGCCGGGGTTGGGCAAAGTATGAGGTTCTCCCATTCGGAGAAACCCCGTTCTGATTGAGTTTTCTTCAAAAGCCCGCTTGCTTCCCATTCTGAGAGGAGCGAGTGGGGACTGGTTTGACCTTGGCGATTGAGAACGATCCAATGACAAAGATCGAGCAGTTCTGGAAATCGGTGCCATCGGGGAAGCTGGATGAGCTGGTCGGTACCGATCACGAAGGCCAGTTTCGGAATCTCGTTTTTGAGCTCCAGAAGGGTATCGAAAGTGTAAGTAGGTCCGTGAGGATTCTTCTCGGCACGGCTCAATTCTGAGTGTTCGATCGATACCGACCCCCGAAGCCTGGGCAGGCCGGGAATCTGTTCTTCGAAGCAAAGTCGAGTCATTGCTACTCGGTCTTCGAGGGGGGTAGTCGTTTTTTTGAGTGGAGGCGCGGGTGAAGGAAGAAGTAATACTCTCTTCACTCCTGGATTCTCAAATAACCCCTGGACGGCCATCCGATGGCCTAAGTGGGGTGGATCGAACGTTCCGCCAAAAAGGGCGGTGACTTCATTCCAACGCAAATCTATTTCACCCGAAGTTGAAGATCGTCTGGCAAGCGCACTTTAATTCCGTTGTTTTGGCGGTCGAGTCGGAATGCTTGAAGTATGGAATCGACGCATCCTAATAGCTCGTTCACACCAGATCCGCTCACGGCTGAAATAACCATGGGCTCGAGATCATGGGGAGCATTTTCACGTAATTCGCAAATCTTCGCGCGTAAGGCCTTCTGAGCTCGTTCAACCAGAACCGGGTCGGACTCGAGTAAATCGAGTTTATTCAGTACAACGATTTCTGGCTTTTGGAGGAGTTCTTCGTTGAAGAGTCTCAATTCGTTCCGAATGGTCGCGTACCGCTCAGTCAGATTACGAATGGCCGAATCAAAGCTGTCTTCTCCGTCTTGAGTTGCTTCCTCAAGAAATTGCGTTCCGTCGAGCAAGTGAACGAACAAAGCTGTGCGTTCGATGTGCTTGAGAAAGCGAGTTCCGAGTCCCAAACCGCGATGGGCACCTTCGATTAGTCCGGGTACGTCAGCTACCACGAAAGTACGAAGGTCGGGGAGTTGTACTACGCCCAAATTAGGAATGAGTGTAGTGAACGCATAGTCAGCTACTTTAGGCCGAGCAGCGCTGATGCGAGAAATGAGCGTTGATTTGCCGGCATTCGGAAAACCGATGATACCGACATCTGCAAGAAGCCTGAGTTCGAGTTTAATTTCGAGGGCAGTTCCATCCTCGCCGGGTTGAGCAAAGCGAGGAGCCTGAAAAGTTGAGCTAACAAAGTGAGAATTCCCCTTGCCGCCGCGGCCCCCTTCGCATGCAACCCATACTTGGCCTTCTTCTGTAAAGTCGATGAGAAGTTCGCCTGTTTCCGAGTTGCGAATCAAGGTGCCGACTGGAACGCGAAGTTCGATGTTGTCGCCGTCTTTTCCTGCTTTATTGGCTCCCGAGCCATGCATGCCGGCAGGGGCTTGATAGGCGCGTCGAAAGCGAAAATCCTGAAGTGTGCTCAGTTGAGAGGTAGCTACAAAAATTACGTCAGCCCCATCTCCACCGTCGCCGCCATCAGGGCCCCCGCGTGGAATAAAAGTCTCTCTGCGGAAGCTCACGCAGCCTGGGCCGCCATGTCCACCTGCAACTCGAATCGTCGCTTCGTCAATAAATCGCATGAACGTACTTCCCCTGTGCGGAGCGGATAACACAATGCAGTAACGCACCGCAAGTTCCGAATATAAATAAAAACCCCCAAATCTTAAGCCGGATCTCATCCGGGGATTTGGGGGTAAATGATCTTGTGAGATTCTTTTTTTAAGTGTTACCGATTATGCAGCAGGTGCTGCGTAAACAGAAATTTGCTTACGAGTGCGATCATAGCGTTCAAAAGTAACAACGCCTGGAATGAGAGCGTAAAGAGTAAAGTCCTTACCTAGTCCTACATTACGACCTGGGTGGAAACGTGTTCCACGTTGGCGAACGAGAATCTCACCTGCGTTAACCTTTTGTCCGCCATAGCGCTTTACGCCAAGCATCTTCGGGTTACTATCACGACCGTTTCTTGAACTACCACCGGCTTTTTTATGTGCCATGATCGATCTTCCCTTTGGATTCGACTAACTCTCACTTAACGGTGCCCACGTAGGCATCCTTAAAAAAAGGAGAGGGTTTAATATTATGAAAAGAAAATTACTTAGCAGCTTTAGCTGAAGTCTTCTTAGCGGCAGGTTTTTTCTCTGCTTTAGGAGTTCCAGCTTTAATTTCTGCGGTAATCCGAGCTGCCATGCGCTTACGTGATCCCAAAGTTTTGGGAGTGTGAGCAAGGCCTACCGGCTTCAGCATCGTGTGGAACTTGCTGAGCGTCGTCTTCATATCAACAGCACTCAAAGTTTCAGTTTCGCCTGCTCCGTTGCTTACTGATTTAATCAGAAGCTGAGTTTGGAATTGGCGATGACCTTGAGTACGACGATATTGCTTACGGCGCTTCATCTTAATGATGAGTAGCTTTTCACCACGGCCCTGGGCCACGACTTCGCTTTGAACGGCCGCACCAGCTAATAAAGGCTTACCTACCCAGACTTGGGTAGTTTCGCCAGCCGTCTTGCTTGCGAATAAAATGTTTTCAAACTTAATTTCCGTGCCAACGTCGCCATCTAGTTTTTCAACTTGGATGATATCGCCTGCTTGGACACGGTACTGTTTACCACCAGATTCAATGACTGCGTACATAGAGGCCGCAAATTGCCCGAAACGGGGTCTACTGTCAAGCAGTTATCTTTAGCCGTGGTGAGGAAATTTTTTCAGGTGTTCGGGAAGAAAAGCTTGCGGAAGCAGTTCGGCAAACGTGGAGGTTCTACATTCACCTTTTAGGTTCATTGCGTGAATTTTCGTTTTCGGCGTAGAAAACTCTGCAATGACTTGTCTGCAAAGTCCACAAGGGGGCCATGCGGGAGACGCATCGGTGACGACAACCACCTCCTCGATCAAAATCTTGGGGCCCGCTTCGCTTACAGCCTTAAAAATAGCGGTTCTTTCAGCGCATACTGTGCCGCCGTACGAAGAGTTTTCTACGTTGCAACCAGAAAAGACCCTTTTATTTGACAGCTTAATAACAGCTCCCACTTTGAACTGGCTATAAGGGCTGTAAGACTTTTTTCGAGCAGCGCACGCCTTCTTGAA
>CANJNU010000059.1 GCA_947475645.1 Bacteriovoracaceae bacterium
GAATCAGTGTGTAATCCATGTCGTAACCCACCGCACGAATCGAGCGTAGATTGAGGGTTCTGTTACAGAAAATGCCTCTCCGACTGGGAATCCCTTGAGCCATCATCCGGTCGATCCAATCCTGTTCGCGTAAAAAGATCAAGATCCCTGTTCAGATGCCACTTGAGATCAACTGCCCAGGCTGTTAACGCTCCCGCCAATGAGTAACGTGCAAGAACAACTCACACCCCAAGTTACCCCGCTCATGAAGCAGTATCTCGAACTCAAGTCGCAGGTGGGTGACGCACTGCTTTTCTTTCGGATGGGCGATTTCTACGAACTTTTTGGCAACGACGCTGTCATTGCATCGCAAATCTTAGAGATCACACTCACTTCACGAGACCGTAATAAACCCAACCCCACCCCTATGGCTGGGTTTCCGCATCACAGTGCCCAAGGCTACATTCAACGCCTTCTGCGCGCTGGCAAAAAAGTCGCCATCGGTGAACAGATGGAAGACCCCGCGTTGGTCTCTGGAAAGTCGATTGTTCGGCGTGAGATTATTCGCACCTTCACTCCGGGTATCCAATTCGACCTCGAAGGGGCAGAGCCCAATTACATTGCCGTTTTGTTCCCTGCTCCCGGCAAGAACTGGATTTTAGGTTGCTTGGATGCATCGACCGGTGAATCCCGCATCAGCGATAAACTCGACGTCTCGCTGCTTGCGGGCGAGATCGCTTCGCTTTCTATTCGGCATTTACTTCGATTCGAATCACCCGACCTCGACGTACATTTAGGCTCGGGCGCTCTTTCTTCCTCTCTCCTTATCGAGACCCTTCCAAAAAATTACATTGCAGAAGAACAGGCGAACGAACTTCTGAAGGCCCAATATGCAGTGGGGTCGCTCGATGCCTTTCTTAATCTCTCCGCGCAAACGAGTGCACTCGGAGTCTTGGTTACCTATGTTCTGCGAAGTCAGAAACAAGAAAGACTCTCTCACCTTAAGCTCCCTCTTCCTCTTCATACTCCCCAAACTCTCATTTTAGGTCCTCGAACCGCACAGCATCTCGACCTGCTCCCCAGTCAGGAAGGGGCACCTCATCTTTTTGAGCTCATTAATCACACGAAGAGTGCCCTCGGATCACGGCAGTTGAAGCGTTGGATGCTCGAACCTCTGTGCAATCCTGCGCAGATTCAAATGCGCCAAGATGGCGTAAAAGAACTCGCACAGCCCCTATCTGCTGAGCGCGATCGAATTGCAGCAGCTTTAAGCGAAGTCTATGACCTGGAACGCATCGCCGGCCGCGTGAACACGGGACTCGCAAATCCACGCGACACGTATGCGCTCGGCAAGTCACTTGCCGCACTTCCTGGCCTCTATCAGAACCTCAGCTCTGCAGTGGCCCCCGCACTGCAGAATCTAAAACAGCGAATTTTAGAATCCGAAGGAAAGACGACAACACTTCGCGAACAGATTCTTCAAACCCAACGAGAAGACGCCCCGTTTGTAACTCGTGACGGCGGCATTTTCAAAAAAGGCTTCCACGCAGAGCTCGATCGTCTCATTGCTCTCACCGAGGACGGCCAGAGTTGGCTCGTTCAACTCGAAGCTCGCGAACGCCAAGCCACGGGCATTTCTTCATTGAAAGTGCGCTATAATCGCGTTTTCGGCTACTACATCGAGGTCACCCAAACCCACCTTAAAAACGTTCCTGACCACTACCAGCGCAAACAAACCACCGTTGGAGCTGAACGATTCTTTACCGAAGAGCTAAAGAAATTCGAAGACGAGATCGTACATGCGTCTAGCCGCCAGAAGGCACTTGAACAGGAACTATTTCAAAGTCTTCTGATTACCATTCAAAATCATACCCGCGAACTCATGTTCGTTGCCGAGGTTGTGGGCGAGCTCGACTCGATGTCTTCTCTTGCATTACAAGCTCAAGAACACGGTTGGTGCTTCCCTGAGATCGACGATTCGCTCGACTTAAAAATCACCGAAGGCCGACACCCCCTTGTCGATCGAATCAGCCGAGGCAATTTCGTTCCGAACACTTTAGAACTCGGCCCCACTTCCCGAATGTCCCTCATTATTACTGGCCCCAATATGGGTGGCAAATCGACGGTAATGCGCCAAGCCGCACTCACGCTTATTTTAGGCCAAATGGGAAGCGCTGTTCCGGCTCAAGCTGCAAGATGGGGCGTGGTTTCGCGTCTCTATACTCGCATCGGAGCGCACGACGCGATTGCACGCGGACAAAGCACCTTCATGGTTGAAATGAGCGAACTCGCACATATTCTTCACCATGCCGAAGAACGCTCCTTCATTGTCTTGGACGAAATTGGACGAGGCACCAGCACCTACGACGGCTTGAGTGTGGCTTGGGCGACACTCGAGTGGATGAGTAAAAAATTGAGGTGTCGCACACTGTTTGCAACTCACTACCACGAACTCACCTCCCTTGCGGGCGAGCTTCCGGGAGTGGCCAATGCACACATGGGAGTAGAAGGAGCGAAGAACGGCTCAGCGTCTAAGAACCTTCGCTTTTTGTACCGCCTTAAAGATGGTCCCGCTCAGGAGAGTTTCGGAATTCATGTCGCCCAATTGGCAGGACTACCTCAGCCCGTTGTGCAGCGAGCATGGAAGATCCTCGATCAGCTCGAGCACTCCAATACAAACCATCCAGTCGACCCATCGCAGCTTTCACTCTTTTCAAGCGCCGCGCAAGCCGAGGTGGTCCTTACCGCAACCCCCACCCCTCACCCGCTTCTCATTGAACTTCAAAATACGGAGATCAACCACATGACGCCCATCCAGGCGCTTAACTTTGTGGTTCGACTGCAGGAAATCGCTCGCGAATCGACTGAACTGTCCGTTTAAATGCCGAACCCACCGCTACTTTGGGATCACTCATCGAACACCAATGCATGCCCACTGGCACCTTCAAAGCTTGGGTGATCCAAATTTTCGTCGTTCGCGTAATTTTATGTCTCGTTACGACGTGACGAGTTTCAATCTCACCCACACTCCTTAACTTTAGCCCTGCGGGCCGCGCACTCAGTAAGTCCCACAATCCGGCACGCCACGCCCCCTTCGGGCGTTGTTCAACAAGCACGTGACCTGTTAAGTCAATCACGCAGTGCAAAGTTTCCAGTACCTGAATCCATTCTTTAGGTTGTTTCTTTTCAGGAAACTGAGTTTGTTTTTCTTCCGAAAAAGCGGCGCAAAATTTTTGAAGCGGACAGATTCCGCACAAGGGCTTCTTCGGAGTGCAAACGGTCGCACCCAATTCCATCAATGCTTGGTTCAGTACCCGAGGAGAAATCTCCATTGAAAAAGCTTCGCTTACCCATTCACGCGAAAAATCCCAAAGAGTGTCCTTATATTTTGAATCGCTCGGTTTACGACTTAAGCAATAGACGCGAGAAAGAACTCTCTCCACGTTCCCGTCCAAAATTGCTTCGGGCTTCCCGCCGGCAATCGAAAGAATTGCTCCCGCGGTGTATTCACCCACTCCCGGCATCCTCAACCACCCCTCACGGTTCTCTGGAAACGCCCCTGCCTCGCAAACCAATTGCGCCGTCTTATGAATATTTCGGGCACGCGAATAATAACCCAAACCAGCCCAGTAAAGTAGTACCTCCTCTTCCCGTGCCATTGCGAGAGACTCTACGGTAGGAAACCGACGCACGAATTTCTCGAAATAAGGAACAACTGTAATCACTTGGGTTTGTTGCAGCATGATTTCAGAAATCCAAACTCGATAAACCGAAGGGTCATCCCTCCACGGTAAAACTCGGTGTTTATTCTCAAACCAGTTTGCTAGTCGCCTTAAAGCGTCAATTTTCCCACGCTTGCTCATTTTACCCCTTCTCTCATAGAATAAGACAGGAGCAAGATGTTCCCGTGCAGAAGATTGAATAAAGAGGATTAAATGAAGAGGATGAGTACTCATTTTATTACGGCTGCCTTAGTCAGCCATATTTTTTACTCAGCCATCTGTTTTGCCGCTCACAAGCCATTTCGCGTCGTCATTGACCCCGGCCACGGAGGGGGCGACCACGGAACCATTTACGACAGCGGTACCGAGCAAATCGCCGAGAAGGACGTCACACTCCTTCTCTCGTTCATGATCGCACGCGAACTCAAAGCCCTCGGAATGGATGTTCGCCTCACCCGTAAAGACGACCACGAGATCCCTCTGGGAGATCGAACTCAACTGGCAAATCAACTCCAAGCCGATCTTTTTCTCTCCGTTCATATGAACTCAACCCCAACCAAGCACGCACAGACTGCGTCCGGCGTAGAGACTTATTTTCTCAATACCACCAGCGACGCCAGCTCTCGAAGATTGGCGCACTTAGAGAACACCGTCATTTCGCACGCTGGAATTAAAACTCCCGAACAAGCCGACGTTGCCCTTATTCTAAGGGATCTACGACTTGATGCAAACCTCTCTGAGAGTAAGCGCCTAGCTTGCACCATTCAGGACAGACTTGGAACACAGCGGCACAGTCGTGGCGTTAAGCAGGCTTTATTTCATGTTTTATTGGGAGCCGAAATGCCAAGTGCTTTGCTTGAGGCAGGATTTCTTAATAATGCGAAAGATCGAAATTGGGTCTTGTCGCAAAATGGTCGCAAAACCCTTGCAACGTCGATCGCCCAAGCGGTCAACCAATTCCGCATACAAAAGAACACATCAGTAGCCGAACACGTTCTCTCCCACTGCATGGTGCAGAGATAAATCGATTCGAAGTTTCTAGACACGTGTATAAAAGCTCGACAGATCTCTGCATGAAGATTCAACAGTCCTACACCTAGCTCATTAAATAACTCTTTAATTCCAATTACTTAAATACACATCATTTCTAACACATCTTGGCATCCCCCTTGCTCTAGTCTTCCTCTGAGAGCTCACTTCAAAAGTCGGTACGGTTCCCTGTTGTGAGAGACAGGAACCTAAAAAGGCCGAACTGAGGTGAAAAACAGAGCAATAAATAGAAAGTGGAGATGTTATGAAAAAATTGAATCGAAAGAAAACAACGACCCTGGCCTTGTTATCAACCTTGGCACTGCTTACGGCATGTGGAAATGCACCCACGAACCCCGGTTCTGTGATCGGTGGAGTTCCTGGCGCAATGACAGCGGGCTGTGTTCCCATTAACGCGAATTCTCAAAACGTCACGATTTCATTTAGTACCAACCAAGTTTCCTTCAATCCACAGGACAACTCAATTACGAGCGCAAACATGATTCCTGTGGGTATGGGAGGAATGATCCCAGCCATGAATCCGGCAATGAATCCGGCAATGAATCCGGCCACCATGGGAGGAATGGGTGGAACCGCCAATATTCAAAAAACTACAGTTTACGGCGATACGTTCGTTGCGAATTTGCAGTACATTTCAAATCCGTATAACGTTGACATGACGACAGGTCAGCCCCGCATTCAGCAAATCACCGCACTCAGTGGTACGATTACGCTCAATCAGCAAAGCTCCTTCCTCTACACGATGAAGACTTTTCTATCGATGAGTATGAATCCTTACGCCGGAACCAGTGCTTACCCTGGAACCAGCACCTATCCTGGTACTTATCCCACTGGAATGCCTCAAGGCTACTCACAGCAATCCTGTATCAATGGAGTCCGCTTTAGAATCTCCAAAGGTATTGGTAGCTTCAGTAATACAATCACTGCAGGTGAAGTGGATTACTACATCAACAATCAACCCCTGAGCGCCTACGGCTCGGGCATGACTCAGATCTTCTAAAAAAGATCCACACGAGCTCTCGGAGGTAAGCGGGCGCTCTCTCTCTCCACGATCTTCATAACGTCGTGTCCCCTCTTTCCCGCTTACCGAATCAAAGCCCTGCTTGTGAATGCAAGCAGGGCTTTTTTTATTCATTCTTGAATTTCCTCGCATCACCTGCCTCCACCTCCATGATAAGCTAAGAGCCATGGCAGCCTTTGCTGATCTCATCCAAGACTTCATCGAGGCCCAAAGAATCGACCGGGGCGCTGCCGACCTCACGATTCAGGCCTATCGCCGCGATCTCTTGCAGCTCGCCACCTGGACAGGTACTGATCGCGAGGTAGAAACCCTTGCGGCAGCCGATCTTACCGCTTTTCTCGCTCATCTTTATCAGCAGGGCCAGCAAGCGTCATCCATCGCCAGAAAAACAAGCTCAATTCGCCAATTCTTCAAGTTTTGCTGTTTAGAAAAGAGATTTCCGCTCAATCCTGCAGAACAGCTCAGCACCAGACACAAACGCACTCGACTTCCAAAGTTTCTGAGTATTGCACAAGTCACCGAACTCCTTGCCGCCACGGCTCGCGGAATTCCCTACGAAAACGCTACCCTCGCACCTGCGTTACGAGCCCGCGATCAAGCCATGGTTCTTCTTATGTACGCCACTGGCTTGCGCGTCTCCGAGCTGGTCGGTCTTACCCTGCACGAAATCGACCTCTCGTCACAGGTCGTCCGGGTACGAGGAAAAGGAGACAAAGAGAGAATCGTTCCATTCGCTCCGGC
>CANJNU010000060.1 GCA_947475645.1 Bacteriovoracaceae bacterium
AACCAAAATATTGTCGGCCATAAAGTGCGACGCATTAATTACAATTTGAGTTGGAAGTGGCAGTTCTTGGCCCGCACCTTTGAGCATGTCTTCGAACTTTGGAATTACGAAAATTAAGAGAATCGACACCACACCCGCGCCAATGCAAACCACAATAATGGGGTACATCATGGCACTTTTAAGAATGCGCTTCAGCCGATCGTTATCTTCCATATAGCGGCTTAGCCGTTTAAGCATCGGGTCCATCGAGCCCGAAGCCTCTCCGGCACGCATTAACGAGATAAAGAGTTTAGGGAAAATTTTGGGATAAGCGCTTAGGGCTTCCCAAAAAAACGAGCCCGACGAAACCCGGCTCTTAATAGTAATAATCGCATTTTTAAGCGTGGTGTGGGCCGTTTGCTCTGTCAGAACATCGAGCGCCTGAACAATAGGCACACCCGAGCTAATCAAAACTTGCAGTTGGCGGGTAAAGGTAACCAGGTCGCCAATCGGAACCGAGCCCGACCCGCCAGAGAACAGTGCCTTACCTAAATCGGCTTCGAGTAATCCCGCCTTATTAATCTTCGTGGGCCGCACGCCCTGCGAGCGCAGTACCAGGCGTAAATCGCCTTCGGTTCCTGCTTCAAGCAGTCCGCTTACTTTCTTTCCCGCCTTGTCGACACCTTGGTATTGAAATTGGGGCATTATTTTTTATCAGGAATGGATTGAAGAGCTTTAATAATTTCGTCGGGAACCGAGCTATTCTCAATCGCATCCTTCTTTGAAAGAATGCCCTGCCTGACCAGCGCAACCAGGCTTTGATTCATGGTTTGCATGCCCGACTCGTCTTGGCCAGTCAGCATCGAGCTATAAAGCTGATGAACCTTATCTTCGCGAATCAGGTTTCGAATCGCCATGTTAGGAATAAGTACTTCGCAAGCCATGGCGCGACCCGGTTCGAAACTTTTGGGCACCAAGATTTGCGAAATCACGCATTGAAGTGTGAACGAAAGGAGTTGGCGAATCTGTGCTTGCTGATGGGGAGGAAAGGAGTTGACGATACGGTTGACGGTTTGTACGGCACTATTGGTGTGAAGCGAGCCAAAGACTAAATGCCCAGTTTCGGCCATGGTTAGGGCGGCTTCGATGGTTTCGGCGTCGCGAAGCTCACCGACTAAAATGAAGTCGGGGTCCTGCCGCAAAAGCTGCCGAAGTGCTGCATGAAAGGTAACGGTGTCTGAACCCACCTCGCGCTGATTCACAACGCAGTTTTTATGGGCGTGAACAAACTCGATAGGGTCTTCGAGCGTAATTAAATGACCATTTTCTTCGCGGTTCAGTACGTCTAGAATTGCAGCCAAAGACGTAGACTTACCGCTTCCGGTGGGGCCTGTAACCAGAATCAGTCCGTTGGGTTTGCGAATCATTTTTCTAAGGACTTGAGGAAGCTTCAGTGTGTCGAAGTCGGGAATGGAAATAGGGATTTGCCGAAACACAGCCGCCACCGAGCCGCGCTGAAAGAATAGATTTCCGCGAAACCGGGCTAGATCTTTAATACCGAAAGAGAAATCGAGCTCGAGATTTTTTTCGAACTCGGCCTTCTGCTGTTCGTTAATTACCGCGTAGCAAATTTCTTTCGTGTCGGCCGGAGTAAGGGGGTCTACCTTCACCTTTACCATTCTACCGCTAATTCTAAATTCAGGCGGCACACCCACGGTAATGTGTAGGTCAGAGGCCCCCTGTTCAACCATGGCCTTCAGAAGGGCTGCTAACGCAACTTTAGCCATGATTCAATTCTCCATCGTGAGGCTAATCGCCTCTTCAAGGGTGGTTTTGCCTTCAGCCGCCTTGCTTAGCGCTGACTGTCGCAGGGTTTTCATTCCTTCGCGTACGGCTTGCTTCTTAATGTCGATAATACTCTCGCCGCGTAAAACCATTTCTTTTAGGGTGGGCGAGAAATCGAGTACTTCGTAGATTGCAACGCGGCCCTTGTAGCCAGTGTTATTGCAGTTCGTGCAGCCCTTACCCTTCAGGAATGTTCCTTTGGCCACTTCGTCGGCCGTAAGACCAAACTGAAGGAGCTTTTCTTTGGGTACCGGTGCCTCGATTTTGCACTTTGCGCAAATTGTGCGCAGTAGGCGTTGGGCAACGATTGTATTTAACGAGGCCACCACCAAAAAGGGTTCAAGGCCCATGTTAATAAGTCGAGTAATGGTGCTGGCGGCATCGTTGGTGTGAAGGGTAGATAAAACGAGGTGGCCTGTAAGGGCTGCTTGCACCGCTACTTCGGCGGTTTCGAAATCGCGAATTTCTCCCACTAAAATAGTATCGGGGTCTTGGCGAAGAAGTGCTCGCAATACAGCAGCAAATGTAAGCCCTACGTCCTTATTAATTTGGCATTGGTTAATGCCTTCTAGATTGTATTCGACGGGGTCTTCGGCTGTAGATAAATTGTCGCTTACTTGGTTAAGTTCGGTCAGGGCCGAATAAAGCGTCGTCGTTTTACCGCTTCCGGTAGGCCCAGTTACTAAAACTAAGCCGTTCGGGCAGTAAATTCCTTTTTTAAAAACCTCGAGTTGCTTGGCTTCAAAGCCCAGTTTCATTAAATCGAGTTGTAGGTTGCCTTGGCTTAATAAGCGAAGCACTACTTTTTCGCCAAAGAGAGTGGGCATCGAGTTTACACGAAAGTCCATCTCTTTGCCGCCCGCTTTAAGCTTAATGCGCCCATCTTGTGGAATGCGGCTTTCGGCGATGTCCATTCGAGACATAATTTTAAAGCGGGCAATTACTGCACGACGCATTTCGGGTGGAATTTGTAAAATTTCGCTCAGTACGCCATCCACGCGCATGCGCACGCGAAATCGTTTCTCGTAGGGTTCGACATGAATGTCGCTGGCCATTTTGCGAATACCTTCGCTTAGAATGCCGTTTACAAGAGTAATTACCGGAGCGGTGTCTTGGTCAGAGTTTCCCGAGTCGATATCGTGAATTTGGGCGATTTCGAGGTTAATCTCACCCCCGCCGGTGCCGCTTGCGGCATCCACGCGGGCTTCTTCTTTTTTCTGGGTCTTAAAGCTTTCAAAGGCGGCACTGGCCACCTGTGCGCCTCCGTAAAACTTAGCGAATGTTTGGTCGAATGCCGTGTGAAACGTCAGCACCGATTCGATATTCAGCTTGGTGCTAAATTTTAAATCTTCTAATCCATGCGCTTGGGTAGGGTCGCATATGGCAACCACCAGCGTACCCTTATTCGACTGAATCGGAATCGCTCCGTATTTGCGAGATAGATCGCCCGGAATTAATTTCAGTACTTCGGGCTTAATTTCGTACTTAAGAAGGTTAATCGTCGGAAGATGAAATTTTTGTCCGAGATAGAAAAGAAGTTTGGCTTCTGCCACCACCTTCTTTTCTATCAAGTAACGGACATAGCTTCCCCCGCTTTTCGCCGCTTCTGCGGCTTCAGCAAACTGCGCCTGAGTAATAATTCGATCTTTGGCTAACAGCTCAGCCAGTTGCTTCGACATGGGGTGGGGTTAGAGGTTCGGTTTTGTATTCGTAATCATTTTGGCTTGGTCAACTGTCCATTCGTCCGCAGTGCTTGTTGATGTTGAAACGATTCCAGCTGCTCCAGCGGTGAAAGTCGTCTTTGAGGCAATGTTAGCCGTAGCTGGGACAGCAGTAGAAGCTACTGGTGTTCCTGAAGCTGACGCATTTGCCGCAAATTGCGAGTCGGATGTGAAGGTGCAAATTAGATTTGCTGCACCGTCTGCATTCCAGGTGTAAGTTGCACAAGAGATGTCCTGCTTTGATCCGGGGCCACAGGTTTTTGGGTCGCTGAAGAAGCCTGTAGCGTAATAGCGCTTCTGCGTCTGGTTAGCGATAGGATTAGGATCGTAACCAATCTGTTTGAGGCACTGAGTGTAGGTACCCTGTTCTGTCGCATAGGTTTGTTCGGCTGTGTAGATAGCAGCGAGGCTAATTTTCGCCTCACTTTGTCTAGCTTTTGACTGGAACTTAGAATACTGCGGCACCGCGATCGCGGCCAAAATGCCGATGATGGCGACGACCACCATCAGTTCGACGAGAGTGAAACCGCTTGAGTTGCTGAGAAGATTCTTACTTAATTTTTTCATGGATCTGAACCCTTTGTGAATTCTATCGATTTGAATTGGTTGAGGTCGCGCGGCTGTACTTACGAATACACATGCGCGAACAAATAACTTTGAAAACCAGTCTTGAGTGTAGCGCTCTTTTGAATTCGAGCAAACGAATCTGGTCGTCCCCCACTTTTGGTAGTGGACCTGCGTCAATAATCTGCCAAGCCTGTTTCCAGCGCTGGGCTAAGTTTGCGTCATGTCCGAATTTCGGACTTAAAGAACATGTCAGAACCCATCGGGGGCGTGGATTGACCTCGGGCTTCTTCCGCTTTGTTTTTCAGAGGGGTTTAATTCGGCAACACCGCACCCACATCGAGGTGGGCCTGACAGGATTTTCGTTGCCCCAGTCGCGGCAGCTGACCGACCAGCGAGTGGGCGCACCAAGCGAATAAAGTGGATGGGCTACAGAACTTTGGATCAACGCGCCGGTAAACGGCCCAGACAGTGCAATGTTTGACGGCGGCGAGGTGGGACATTCACCGCCACCCCCCAGGGCAACCTCGTCGGCCTCGCAACTGAGCTGCCAAAGAGTGGGTGAGGTTGCGGCCGCAAGTTCGCGGGTGTTGGGAACCGATGCATACACACCATTGATTTGGGTTACCGGCACGGTTCGTGTAGTGCACACCAGATTTTGCGGCGGGGTGAGCGAGCTGCAACTGAGAATCGATCGGTCTGCATTGAGAGTGAATGAGAGTGGAATGATGCGCTTGTTTCTCAGTGCTTCACTTCCAAGCCAGTGTTCCTGTGCCGTCTTTTTACCCTCGATCGTGAATTCATACATTCCGGGCGCACCCGTTCGAATTGGGGTAACGGCCATTTTTGTAATTTGAAATGATCCATAGCTTTGACCCATGCTTACTAAGGTTACACCTGAATTTAAGTCTTGAAGTGAGGTCAGGCCGTCAATGCTAGGCTCAGGATAGTGGGCCGCAATCTTCACGACCTTGTTTTTAAAGTAGCGCGTGCAAAGTTCGCTGGGTTCGAGTGATACCGTCACCAGCTGAACGAGATTGTTCCAGTCTTGCTGAATGCTAAGTGTTTTTGATTGGCGTTGGGTCGAGTTAATGGCTTCGAGTACGCCCATGATTAAGGCAAACGAAGTGCCCATCATTACCAAAATGCCAACTAATCCCACTCCCCGTTGGTTCATTTAAGGCCTTTCTTGCAGCAAATGGCGACGGAAAAAGACTTGAAGGTGGCACCGCAAGAAACTTGCCATCCGTTTTCTATGGCTTGAGATTCGAATGCCCCGCATCCCCCATAGCAATTAGCTACATCGCAGCCGCCCCCGCCGCCAGTAAGAACTTCATCCGGCGCGCACAGGGCAATTGCCTTGATTTTGAACTCGGAGACGGTACGGCAGCTTAATTGCGCGGCTGAAGTGGACGGGGTACTACTTTGAAATGATAGATTCTCGGCGCACGTGAAGATGGATTGGTCTACGGGGTCGACCACAAGGGTAAGTGGAATGGGTTGTTGGGTCTGTAAGTGCGAGCCACCTAACAGCAAAGTGGCAGAACCGGTTTTTACACCTTTGAATAGAATGCCCGCACGATAAAGGTAATACGTCTTTTGTTGTGTAGGGCGAATGGGGTCTGGGTATGTTTTCGCTATAAAAGAGTTACCCAGCGACCTTACTTCGACTTGGCTTACCTGGAACGAAGAAAAAGTTTGACCCACCCGAATGAATGAAGATGTAGAAGTTGAGGCGCCTACCGGAGTAAGGGCATGGCTTTCTGTTTTTGCAGGATCGAAGGTAAATTGAGGGACGGGCATGGCTCCAAAAAACTGATGGCATTGTTGAGGATTGTTTACTTGCATGGTCACTTGATTGACGAACTGATTCCAGTCGTTCACGGTAGCACTGTTTTTTGCCGACCTGTTTTGTAGGTTTATGATCTGCGCAGCCGCTAAAACCAGAATGGAAGAAACGGCGATTGCTACCGTAATTTCGAGCAGCGAGAATCCGCGTAATTTCGAGCGATATTTCACTGAGTGTTTCAACTACGGGCCCACCTTGCAGCAAAGAACGTGCGATGGAGGTGCGTAATTGGGGGTAGCTAGCCCGTTTAAACCATCAGCACAGCCCACCGAGTCGAGGCTGAGTTTGAACACTGGGCTGGATAATGAGCACGCAACCCCAGCGCTTGTTTCGATGAAGCCTTGCGGGCATGGGCCCCCTGGAATTAAGCTGCATTGAAGAGTATCTGCGGAAGGGGTTGCGTTGAGTCCGGCTGCGCATCCGAGTACGCCATGAATGAGGCCATCGAAGGTGTCTGTGGTTACTGCGAGCGCAAGCGGAATGGGAACCTGGTTTCTCAGTTCGTCGCCGCCCAG
>CANJNU010000061.1 GCA_947475645.1 Bacteriovoracaceae bacterium
TTCTCGGTTTATTGGGTCTGGTATGCACCAGCTTGCAAGTTCAAGCGGATTCAACCCTCTCTTTGTCGCAAGCCGTTCAAGAAGCCCTCGAGAAAAGTCCTCAGGTTCTTCGCGCGGCCTCACAAGCCGAAGAAGCTCACGATCGACTCAAAGAGGCCTTTTCGGGATTTCTTCCGAAAATTTCCCTCAACGCGAATCACTTATTGAGTTACCGCTACCAATATCTTACGGCGGCTTTTGGCGACTTTGCCATGGTAATTCCATCGACGGGCCTGAGTTTCGATGCCGGGCTTAACCTTTTTGATGGCTTCCAAACCTCAACTCAAACGAAGGCCGCAAAATTGAGTTGGCATGCGGCATCGAAAGAGTCGAGTCGAATTCGTTCGAAAGTATCGCATGAGATTCGCTCAAGATACTCTGCCGTTCTTGCCGCCCAGATGCTTGCGGAAGTGGCTGACCAAAATGTGAAGACTCTGCAAGACCACCTGAAGAAGTCTCAAGCTATCGTAGCAGGGGGTAGCGGAACGAAAATCGATGTATTACGTGTGGAAGTTCAGCTTTTTGAATCCATTCCTGAGCGACAACAGTCTCACGATAACGTGATTCTGGCACGTTCTGCACTGACTGAGGCAATGGGCCTAGAAAGTGACGCACGACTTCTTTCAGGAAGTCTGCCTGTGCCCAATACATCGGACGCAATCGAGAAGCTGTCGTTCGACGCTTCTTTGCGCGACGATCTTCAAGCCGCTGAACTGAGGGCACAGTCTGCTGAACAGCAGAAGAAAGCAGCTCGAAGTATTTGGCTGCCACGCCTCGGAGTTTCTGCACAGTCTCAATTCTACAACAACCGAGACGATTCCTTCGCATTGGATCGATTTAGAAACGCTTACACAGTGGGAGTGAATTTAAGTTGGATGCTCTTTGATTACGGAATGATTTCTCGCGCCAAGAGCGCCGAGGAGCAACAAATTCAAGCCGAGCAACTGGCACATGCAGCACTTCTTCGCGCTCCAGTCGATTTCGATCTTTGGAAGCGAAAATATCTATCGAGCACCCAACTCTATTTCGCACGTAAGCGCGCCATCGAGTCGGCCGAAGAGAGCGTGCGTCTGGCGCGTATCGGCTATGAAGCGGGCACCCGAACCAGCACCGAGGTTTTAGACACCGAACTCGACCTTTTCCGTGCTCGCGCCGGAGTAGTGAGAGCCCAAGTTGACGCTACAGAAGCCCTTTTACAATTAGAATTAGCCTCTGGAAAGTCCCAGAGGGAGGAATAGAAGATGAGTCGCAAAAAAATCTTTGGAACTTTCGCCGTCATTGCCCTCAGTGGGGCCACTTGGTTTGGTTACCAACACTTTTTCTATGTTGAAACCGACAATGCCCAAGTCTCTGCGCACGTTCTTATGCTGTCGTCGCGAGTGAACGGCACTATTCAATCGGTTCTCGTCGACGAGAATCAGAAAGTAAAACGGGGCGATGTATTAGCTCAAATCGATACGTCAGACTACTCGACCGCTTCTCAAGCAGCCCAATCTCAAGTTGCATCTTTGGAAGCGCGCCTTATGGAAGCCGAGACCAATTTCAAACGGGCTTCTGATCTCTTAAAGAGTCAGGCCATTAGCCAGGAGAAGTTCGACGGCGCTCAGGCGGCCTTTAAGGATGGAGGAGCTAAGCTTCGCCAAGCCCGGGCTCAGGCCGACCAAGCCAATCTAAATGTAAGTTACACGAAGATTATCGCGCCCTCGGACGGAGTAATCGCACGCAAATCGGTTGAGCCAGGCCAATTCGTGCCTGCCGGCCAACCCCTCTTTGGTTTCGTTACTTCGAATGAGCGCTGGATTACTGCAAATTTTAAGGAAACTGAACTAGCAGGAATTGTTTCTGGCAGGCCTGTTGAGATCGAAGTAGACGCACTTCCTAGTCGCTCGTTTCATGGATCGGTCGACAGCATTAGCCCCAGCACCGGAGCACTCTTTAGCTTACTCCCCCCAGACAACTCTACAGGCAACTTTACTAAAGTCGTTCAAAGGGTGGCTGTGCGAATTAAACTCAATGACCTCAATGCAAACGATATCGAGGCTCTTCATGCAGGACTTTCTGCTCTCGTAAAAATCAAGATTCGCTAATGGAAAAAAAGCCCATCTCGCGCCATTCTAAACTCATTATTCTCACTGCAGTGATGGCGTCTCTTTTAGAGATTATCGACACGTCCATTGTAAATGTGGCAATTCCTTCGATGATGGGTAACTTAGGTGCAACCCTTGACGAAATTAGCTGGGTGGTAACCGGGTATATTATTGCCAACGCAATTGTATTGCCCATTTCGTCTTGGATGGCACAGCAAATGGGCCGGAAGTTCTACTACACTTCCTGCATTCTACTCTTTACGGCGGCCTCGGTGGCGTGTGGCATGGCACCCAACTTAGCCACCTTGGTGGTGTTCCGTATTATTCAAGGTTTTGCCGGGGGAGCGCTTCTTCCCACCTCGCAAGCCTTAATTTACGAGTCGTTTCCGCGCGAGATGGCGGGCGTGGCCAGCGCCATCTATGGAATGAGCGTAATGATTGGCCCCACCGTAGGCCCCACGCTGGGGGGTTACCTGACCGACCATTTGGGATGGCGTTCGATTTTTAACATTAACTTGCCACTTGGATTAGCTGTGGCCGCACTTTCGTACTTCTTAGTGGAAGACGTGGGCCACGATCCCGCCGTTGCAAAAGAGAAGCGTACCGGAATTTTAAAACCCGCGCACTTGCGCACTCCGGTGGATCGCTGGGGCCTTACATTTTTGGTTGTGGGCGTCGGTTCGCTTCAGTACGTTTTAGAGCGGGGTCACGCCGAAGACTGGTTCGATTCGAAGTCGATTATCTTGTGCACTCTGATGGCTATAGCATCGCTGGTGTCGCTGATTTGGTGGGAGCTCAAAACAGATCACCCCATCTTAAATTTGCGTTATTTTAAGAATCCAAGCTTTCGATCGGGCATTCTTCTGATGACTGCACTTGGCGGAATGCTCTACGGATTAATCTTCGTTCTTCCGGTCTTTATGTCGTCAATTTTGGGCTTTACCGCGCAACAAACGGGCGAGCAGTTTATTCCTGGTGCCCTGTGCGCTGCGCTCTGCATGCCGATTATTGGCATGCAGCTGCGAAAGCGCGACCCGCGCACCTTGGTACTTATCGGTGTGGTGTCGCTGGCTATTGGCGGCCTTTTAATTGGAACGTTTGATGCGCAGTCATCGGAACGAACTATGTTCTTTCCGCTTCTGATTCGCGGCATTGCCCTTTCGTTCCTTTTTGTGCCGATTAATAGCACTGTACTTTCCCAGTTTACGGGGGCAGCCATCGGTCAGGCGGCGGGCCTTCTGAACCTCTGCCGACAACTTGGCGGCAGTATTGCCATTGCGGGGTTTTCGACACTTTTAGCGCAATTTCAAAGCCAATCTTATGCTTCGCTTGCGAATCATATTACGCCGTTCGACTTCGCAGCCTTGGCCACCCTGAAGAGTGTAGTGCCGATGATGGCAGGAAAGATGTCGAGTGTTGTGGGAATGGGAACTGCAAACTTCGAAGCAACTAAGCTTCTGCTCTTTCGAATTAAAAAGCAGGCCTTCGTGCTGGCGTTCCAAAAAACCATGATTTTGGTGGTTGCTACATTCTCGCTTGCTCTGATCCCGCTTCGGGGACTCATCGCTCCCAAAAATACTCAGGGCCCGAAAGCATAAAGAACTTAATTCGTCGTCTCAAACCGCATGTCGAGCTGGCTTGTCTGAGAGCTACAAGAGTCGACAGAAGGTACCGTTCCAGAACAGCGGTTTACAAGCCCACCTTTCAGTGGCCCAAAGTTAGGAGCGCCGGGCACCCCCGAGGCAGTCGCCGGGTGCATCAGAAAGTAGATAGATTGCGTCGCCGAAGCCAGAAAGAAGGTATAGTCTTCGTTTTCCGTAAGCTGAATCGGCGATAAAAAAGTAAAGACCACCGGCGCCCGGTTCGTTCCACTCGAAACCGAGGCGCTAGCACTGCCGAGTAGCGTTGAAGGCGTAAAAGATCGGTTTACAACCTTACCTGCATAGACCTTAAGTTCGACCGACACTGCGGCAGTAGCTTTTGCCATAAGGCTAATCGATTTAAGTTTCGGTGCGGCCTCGAAGGGCAGTACAAAGTCCTGAGCGAGAGAACTATCAGACTCGGTGCTTACGAATTCAGTGCCTGTACCGTTGCCGTTTTGTAGAACCACCCCTCCTGCAGGGCTGGCGCCATTTTGGCAAAAGAAGGGCATTGTTCGAGCAGCGGTGGCCGTTGAGTTAATGGTTAAATCAACGTTTACCGAGGCCGCACCTTTTGGAATGTCGGTAACCGCGCGTCCGTATTCAACGAGCGTTTGGTTAA
This sequence comes from Bacteriovoracaceae bacterium, assembly GCA_947475645.1. Lineage (GTDB taxonomy): Bacteria > Bdellovibrionota > UBA1018 > UBA1018 > UBA1018 > CANJNU01. Next base: position 4,389 of record CANJNU010000061.1, read on the forward strand.
GAAGCTGCGATTTAATCGTCTCATTTCCGGCTATCAACTGTAGAAAGCGGTGGAAGCCTTCAAACTCCGCTCGTGGACATTGCGGGTTCGAACTTGAGCTAGCCGAAGGCGCCATTCCTAGAAGTTGAAAGATTTTGTGTGGTCCAGGCCGAACTGCAAGTTCGATTGCCTTTGAAGCGAGTAACGTCGATGTGGGCAGTGCACTCAAGAAGAGCACCGGCGAGGAATCGCCTTCGGGCAGGCGGCAAGGATCGAATCCAGTGTCACTTGCGTAGATGGCAAAACAGTAAGCGCTTCCTGCTGTCCCTAGGGTATTTACTGCCGCGGTGAGGGCGCTTGATTGCGCACCCATAGCGAAAGAGAGCCTCTGGAGCGCTTCGGGTGAGAACGAAATTTGAGTATTTGCAGAGCCCTGATGAGGATCGCTGAACGAGCAGGATGAACTGAGGAGTACGAAAACGGTAAATGTGAACGCGCGTAAACCTGCGCTAGGCGGCGTAGCTTTTTGTACCATGGGTTCAGTATAAGCTGTACTTGCTGGGGCGAAAGGGCTTTTTCGATGGTGATGATTTGACCCTACTTTGGCATTGAGAATCGCCGTGCGGGTGCGTGAGCTTGGCACTCTTATTGCTCAATGCGACACATTATTGGCGAAATTAAGTTTAAGGGGCAATTTTATGAAAACGATTCAGTGGGTAGCTTGCATGACTCTGTTAGGGATGGGTTTAAGCCTCAGTGCCTGCGAGGACTATTCGTCACCCGAGAATACCTTACACTCTGCCGGGCAAGCGCTTTTTGAGAACAATCCAAGCCTTTTTAACCGTTCCTTAACGGGAAGGGCTCTGATCGAGTTTGGAAACCTCGCCGGGATGGAACGACTTCAGGGCCTCATCGGTAGAACTTCGCCCGAAATTCGCTCAATGACCCTCATCAATGCGCTCAAAGTGGAAAGGAACGTTTATCTTTCCACTTTGAGCGTTGATGGGCGAGATGGCCTTGAGGTGAAGATTCAATGCGACACCTCGCAGATTGCCTTCAACAACTCACTGGCAGCCTCATTTGAGCGAGAGCCCCACCCCTCGTCTGCGTCGCTTGTCATCAGGCGAACCTGTAAAATAGAGGATATTCTGCTGCTCTAGTTCACACTAATGCGCCGTGCTACGCCAAACAAAGCATCCGCTTGTTTACGATGAACTCGTTGTGTGTTAACTCCACAGCACGCACGAATGCGGAGAGGTGTGAGAGTGGTTGAATCAGCTCGCCTCGAAAGCGTGTAAGCCCGAAAGGGCTTCGAGGGTTCGAATCCCTCCCTCTCCGCCATTTCTTAAACTATCTCTTAAACTATCTCTTAAACTATCTCTTAAACTATCTCTTAAACTATTTGAGCTCTGCGGGCACATTGACTCGTCCGTCTAAGCTTGGGCTGCATGGAACAGCATTTGCTGCTGAAATTGCTCTCTCTTGATCAGCTACAGCCGCTCTCATATTCGACACAGCCGTTGAATATGCGGCACTTGCGGCCGCTAGTGCCGACTCAGCGCTGGCCCTAGCCTTTAGAGCGTTGGTTGCTAGGTCTACTTTTGACTTCGCGCTTCCAATCGCCACACTCACTTTGCGGTTAGGCGCAATGCAGGCTGTTGGATTAGAGCCAGAGCCCACGGGCACACTCACCTGACCTCCTTTACTCGGCAGGGTCAGCGGCCCTTCGCTTCCTGCTTGAACAAAACTACTTACGCCACACAATACAATTGTGAATAAAGCGACTGATTTCAAAATCATAAAAACTCCCCGTATTTTCAATTCGTCTCACGATTATCGCGAAACATATTCTGGGTGTGAAATCTAGAAAAGAGCTGGCAAGTTGTGTCGAAATTGACATATTAAACCAAAATGTCGTCGCCCACTCAGTGTTAAGCTCGGCGTCATAAAATTTAATACTTCTGCTTCGTTGCCCGGTTACCCTTTTGGTTTCTTGTTTGGTTTCTTGAAGGATCAGGAATAATCTGTTTATGTTGAGCCCACTACCCACTAGCGAACTTAAGAAAATCCGACAGAA
>CANJNU010000062.1 GCA_947475645.1 Bacteriovoracaceae bacterium
CGAAGAAGCAAAGAGAGAATTTGCGAGAGCGCACTTTCAAGGCTGGCCGCATCCAATTCCCGATCTTCTCCGAGATACCGACTTTTCACTTAGCCATACCTGGATGACTACCGACCTCGACCCTCTGCCAGAGCTTTCTTCAAGTAACATCGCGCTCATCGGCGATGCTGCGCATGCATTTCTTCCGTTTACCAGTCAGGGGGTCAACGCGGCTCTCACCGATGCACTCACCCTGGGAGAGTTGCTTGACCAATACTGCATTCCTGAGGCGCTCCACCGGTATTCTTGCGTTCGTCGGCCCGAGATCGAACAAACCGTCGAAGCAGGCAGACTCCTTCGCGAGCGCTTTCTCATGCCCGAGGCATTTGCCAACGATCCCAGCACGCTGATTCCACTCGCCAAGTAAGGCTTACAATGAATCAAAAGTCATTCTTCGACGATTCTGAAGTGCCCATGAACCTACTTCGGCAGCGAGCTTACAACTTACGATGGGCCATGCAGCCTGCAGATGTCATTGTCCTTACTGCGGCCGACCCCGACTTTCCCGTAGCGCCCGCCATTCGCGAGGCCCTTCAAGACTATATTTCGGGCGGCATCTTCTCGTACGGACCGGCCGAGGGGCTTCCGGAGTTTAGGCAAGCCTGCGCGAAGGTTACCACCCAGCGCAAGGGCTATGCCTGCACTGCTCACCAAATTCTAGCCGTCGACAGCGCCGCCGCCGGCATGATGCACATCGCTCGCCTCACGATTCAACCCGGAGACGAAGCGATAGTATTCGATCCCGTAGATTTTCTTTTTAAAGCCTCGGTTGAGGCCGCAGGCGGAAGGGTGAAGCTACTTCCTGTCGATCCCGACACCGGAATATTTGATTTCGAAAAACTACCCGAACTTCTTACGCCACGAACCAAACTGCTCGGAGTCTGTAACCCCATTAATCCCGTAGGCCGCATTTTAACGCGCGAAGAGCTGGAGCTTTTAGGCAACTTCGCGGTTGAAAATAACCTCTGGATATTGAACGACGAGATCTGGTCTGACATCATCTTCTCGGGTCAGACATTCATTAGCCTTCCTTCGATCAGTTCAGAAATCGCAGCGCGTACATTTACAGTTCATGGCTTTTCAAAAACATTTGGACTGGCGGGGCTTCGCGTGGGTTTTGTGATTTGTCCGACGCCCGAAGCGTTCGAGTCATTGACCGTGGTCTCGGCAGCCAGAACCACCATGACTGGAGTCAGCACACTTTCTCAAGTGGCCGCAACTGCCGCTTATGAGCACGGCTGGGACTGGGCCGAGCAATTTGTACGCCACCTTGAGTCGTTACGCGACTTGGGGGTTCAGAAGTTCTCGCAGCTCGAAGGCGTCAGCGTTCTGGCGCCTCAGGGAACTTACGTTCTTTTTCCGAACTTTACCGCCTGGAATTTACCCATGGAGCAGGTTTGCGACACGCTTCTTAAAAAGTACAAAGTAGCTACAGTGCCGGGTGCTGCACGCTGGTTTGGCCCAGGCGCCGAAGGGCATCTGCGGGTAGTTTTCTCGACGTCGCGCGAAATTTTCGAAGAAGGACTGAACCGCGTCATTCATGGCCTTACAGAAATTCGCAAATCAACTTGCTGAAGGCGGTAGATCAGTCATAATTTAGCAACAACGAACCCCTTTTCCCTCTCGGAGATTCTATGCGCGTAGAAAACAAAGACATCGTCAATGGCCCCATCGATACTGTTTATAAAATCGTTCGCGATGATCTTTCCAAGCTTGTAGAGTTCATGCCCAACATCTCCAAGATTGAATGTAAGGAACGCAGCGAGGATAATGGGAAAATTCATATTCTGAATCACTGGTTTGCAAAAGGTGAAGTTCCGGCCATGGCTAAGAAGTTTATTAATCCAGATATTCTCTCTTGGAAGGATGTCGCAGTATGGGACGAAGCGACAAAAACAGTAGAATATCGACTAGAGAGCTTCGTTGCGAACTCGATCTTTAGCGTACGCGGAAAGAACACTTTCAAATCCGCGGCCGACCCGAGCAAAACCGAATTACTCGTGGTATGTGACATGGAAATTTATCCCGATAAAGTTCCGGGTGTGCCAAGACTTCTTGCTGGAACCATTAAGCCCGTCATCGAAGACTTTATTGGCAGACTACTTAAGCCGAATCTTACAAGCCTGGCGCAGGGCTTGAACCGGTACTTGGCGAAACAGTAACTCCCAGAATTTCGGCTATTTTCGGAATCATTTTAAGGTCTGCCTTAAGAACTTGTTTTCGTAGTCCGCCAAAAGTGTTGGTTGGCCAAGCCTTTTGAAACAGATTCACTAACCACTTCGGCACCGATCCTTTCGGATCGCCGTGCATCTCTGCGCTTACGAAAGTCTTCGTTCCATTCTCTCGCGATTCAATTTTCCATTCACCATGAAGCTGGCCACGTACAAAATCTTTTACAGGCGCTTCGGGAACGTCAATTGAGTCCATGACTACGTAAATAAACTTTTTTTGGGGATCGACCGTTATTTTGGTATGACTTACAAAGTCCCGATCTGTCAGAAAAGCAGGCATTCCTAAGTGATTCTGAACAATAAATTCGTAAGTATTGAGCTTCTTTACAATTGTGCACTGAACGAGTTGATGAACCCACTCTTTGGTTCGATCGCAATCCATAACCACGCTGGCCACTTTCGAAAGGGGGGCATCAATCATTCCTTCCCCACGGAACGCAACCACAGAACTGCCCGGCACCTCTTTGCGAAACATTGCTACACCGTCTTGAAATCCCATACTCTCCCATGTCGTGTCCTCGGCGCGCGCCAGGCCGCTCGATACCGAAATCGTAATAGAGATAATAAAAAATAATCGCACCAAAAAAGCTTTCATGTTGATCCTCCGTCTCTAACCTATCGGTAGCAGACTGTATTTTGAATAGTGTGTCCGAATGATCACACATCAGTTCCTCAATCTGGCCCACTATCAAGAAAATTTCGCACCACCCGACTGGGGTGGGCTGATATTCTTTTTGCATGCTCAACTTTATACGCTTTAAGCTAACGCCATCGAGACTTCTCACATCTGTAGCAGCCTTCGGTCTGATTAGCATGGCGTGCCCGAACCCCAGCCGCGCAAACGGAACCGCAATCGACCCGAACGATCCCCATATTATTGAAAAGGCTCTAGAACGGGGCATTTTGCTGCCGCAAAAGTATTTTCACAGGCAATGCGTTAAGGTTTCAGCCCAAGACAACTGTCTTCCCACCGGATTTGTAGATGCTGCAACCAAAGGCGAGCCATACAAATCGCTGTGGGAAATCGAGGTGATGATCGACAGCGAGAAAGCCGATGAGGCCGATCTGCGTCTGAAGGAGGTGATGAAGAACTTCCCTAACGAGCCCCGATCGTACTGGCTGGCCTCTAAGAATATCTTTTTTCGAGGAGAGCGAATGAGTCAACAGCAAACCGAGGCAAAAGGTGCACTCTACGAAGAAGGCATGAACCTAATGCAGAAATGTGTTGAACTCGCGCCGCAAGAGATCAACTGCCTTCTTCACCACGGTACGATGGTGGGCCGTTGGTCGACCAACCAGGGCCTGATTAAGTCTGCCCGCAACGGAAAGACCGTGGAACGCTCATGGAAGTCTGCGTTGGAAACGAACCAACACTACCGCTTCTCATCGGGGAATACTTCGATGGCAGCAACTCACTACGGTATGGGCGTCTTCTACCGCCTCGTTCCTGATAGCTTTTTGATGAAGCTGTTTTTTGGAGTGCGGGGCGATATCGAGAAATCGATTATGCACATCCAAAAAGCAGTCGAAACGAACGAAGGTCAAATCGAGCTTCGCACCGAACTCACAGCAGCACTGCTTTGTAAGTCACGCCGCGATGATTCGGACATTGATCGCATTCGAGGTGCCCAGCAGGCCGACGCGTGTATGGGGCTGAAGCCCAATGATACCCTCGATCGGATTAGCCAAAACGACTGCAAGCGCCTGAAGGAAAATCCAGACCTAGGCTGCGGCTATAGCCGCGATAAGCAGCAGGAAACCAATCCCGATAAATTCAAGACGGACGGCAAGCAGTCCTAGGCTACTTCCTTCTTCTTCTCTACCTCACCCTGGGGGATGTCTTTGATCGACTGATAAGTGGTTACCCGGTTGCGGCCATTCTTCTTCGAGAAATAGACGCCCTGATCGGCTGCTTCCACGATCGACTGGGCGGTTTCACCATCCAGTGGATAGTTCGAAACGCCGATACTAATGCTCATGCAGCCCAACGGTTGGTGTTCTGCAAATGCGAAGGGGGTCGATGCAACCAGTGCTCTCATTCGTTCGGCAAGCACGTGGGCACCCTCTAAATCGGTTTCGGGGCAAAGCACAACGAACTCCTCGCCCCCGTAGCGCGCTACTAAGTCAACCGCGCGTGAGCTGTCTTTTACGAGCTTCGCAAAGTGCTTCAGAAGCTCATCGCCCGCAGGATGCCCGTTGTGGTCGTTATAATGTTTGAAATTGTCCATATCGCAAAAAATAATTGAATACGTGGTTTTATAGCGCGACGCCCGTGCATGTTCGGCTTGAAGCGAGAGCTTAAAATGCCTAAAATTGTAGGCTTTCGTCATTTCGTCGGTAATCGACATTTCTTCAAGCTTGCGATTGGCTTGTTGAATCTCTAGCAGATACTGCTTAGATCTCTCTTCGGCCTCGTACTCGCGAGTGACATCTTTTGAGATCACTTGAACCACTTGTAAGTCATTACTGAGAAGCAAAACGCAAACAACAAAATCCATTAAGCGACGCTGGCCGTCTGGCAATCGCACCCAGCCATTCACCTGCCTTGGGTAATAACGACGTTTAGCAATGCGAAGTGCCTGTGAAAAAGTCTCGCGCTGATCTTCCTCAAGCCAATCCAAGAAAGCTTTTCCGAGTAGTTCCTCTCGGGGAACTTGATAGGCTCGTTCGCTCGAAGCATTACAATCCACAATCTGACTCGACTCTGCGTCGAGTAGAAAGGCCGAGTCGGTCAAGCGATCAAACAGGTCAGCATACTTGGCGAGTTCCGACAGATTAACATGAGGCTTTTTTCTAAAAGGGGGAGGCGTAATAGACATACCCCTACTCTTCGACCCAGAACCCACGCCAAATTAGAGCTTTTCAGTTTTAACTGAATTTTTTCTCAAATCATCCCAGTTTTCGACAGGAAAATGTCGCTTTTCATAGTTGCAGTCGCGCCACTTCGCCCAAACTGACTTATTTCCGTCGGTTCCTTGCTCAAGATTCAAAACGCGCTCATCACCGATCGGCCCTGAAAGCATCGAATACATGCGAATAGGATTCGACATCTCGACAATTAAACGTTGCGAAGCTCCGTCGGTCATCTCGTAATGATCTTTTTTCCACGTCATTGTGCCTGGGTTAACTGTATTTTTATCGCCCCCCACTGAAAGTCCTTTTTCAACCCGAAACACGTCGTCGCCCAACCAATGAGGAAAATGGATCGTATGAAACTTACCCCATTTTACGCCGTCCGGAATTTGCTTAAGTGCTGTATCAAACGCCTGCTGAACCTCTGCGTACAGTTGCCCCGCCTTGAGTTTCCTCCAAAGTCCCTCTTCTCGAAGCCCCGTCTTTTCTAAAACCAAATCTACCCCGCGCCGGTAAATCGGACACGCCTCGCACTCGCCGTCGGTCATAAACTCTGTTTTTTCCCAGATAGAGAATAGCTTTTCCACGCGGTCTTGCTGTGGCGGCTTTACTTTCCAAACCCGGCGAATCAGGGGCCAAAGAGTAGGTGCATCCATCGCTTTCCAATCACACTGCGCGGTACGAATCAAATCCCAGTCCCACTTTTTGTGACTGCCAAAGTACTCGTCGATTCGCGCACCCCGAAAACTCTCAGCATACGCGCGTCCCCCATAAAACTCAGAATCCTCGGGCCAGTGCCGATGATTGGCAGTTTGTACCCATCCTCTTGCGGGATTCATGGTGTGCGGCATTTCGTCAGCCGAAAGCCTTCGACTCCATGCAGGCAAGGCCTTCCACTCGGCAACCGTTTGCTCGGGCACTCCCCATGCCGACTCCGACGTTCGCGCCGGCACACGCCCTGATGCCCGGTAACCTACCGAGCCGTGTTGATCGGCAAAAACAAAGTTCCAAGACGGTACCTTCACTTCATCCACTGCCCGATCCATCGCATTCGCATTCTTTGCAGTCATCAATGCTAGGCCGGCCTCCCAATGCTCTGGCATAGTCTCGTACCCCGTCCATCGAAGTACATTCACGCGGCCCTTTTTTTCCATCACCGGAAGAATCGGAAAGCCCTCTTCGGTTCGTTCAAACGATTTAAACACGAATGGAACTTTCAGACCCCGCGCTAATCGCACCCAGATCGTGGGGCGCTCTGAATAAATTCCCTTCAGTTCGTTTCGTGGAAGC
>CANJNU010000063.1 GCA_947475645.1 Bacteriovoracaceae bacterium
CTGGGGTAGGGAGTCTAGTCCCGATAAGGAAGGCATATTTGAGCGATATCACGACTCTCTGCGTGATCAAAGTGAATCCCTGGAGTATGCTGAATTCATGACCGACCTTTTGCTCTCGCACTTGGCTTTACCCAAGGACCCACCCCTGAACTTAGTGTATCCCCCCGTTCACGCACTAAGAGAGGTGGCCCCTTACCGGGTCAATGTAACCACTCGCCTGATCGACGGTGCCTTTTTAGAAGCTCGGTTTGAGGTTCGCAGTGAGGTTTCGCCTTACGCGAATGACACTTTGAATCGGCACCATTCGCAGTGGGGGCTTTGGGAATGGGATGTGGTTGAGTTGTTTGTGTCGTGCTCGAATGATCCTTCGAACTGTCCTTACTTTGAGTTTCAGGTTAGTCCCCTGAATCAGTTTCTGGAGTTGAAAGTCGTGAAACCCCGCGTAGAGGTAGATCATTCGTTTCAATCTGGGTTTCAGCACCAAGTGCAGAGGCTAGAGCGTGGAAACTGGAACGCTCAGATGCGGATTCCTGTAAGCTCTTTGGGCTGGGATCATCGCCCGGAGAGTATTGTTGGAAACGCATTTGCAGTTTTAGGCGAGGGGCCCATGCGAACGTATTGGAGTCGGTACCTGGATGCTCAAGCCAAACCAGATTTTCATTTGCCGCAGGCTTTTATGCGCCTTGTGGATTGATTTTGCCACGTGGTCGCGCTAAATCGATTGAATGATCAAAATTCCAGCGATTCGTGTGTCCACCCTTCCAGCACCTTCGGCTGATGCCGATTTGTTGTTTCTTACCCACCCCAAGGGCAGTATCCCCGCATCTCTTGCAGAAGATTTGGTAACCCCGCGCCTTGCTAAGAATGGCGCATTTAAGGGTGAGCGCGGAGTGAAACTCGTATTTCACGGCAAGCGCACGGCGGTTGTAATGGGCTTGGGTGATCTAGGAACCTTAACTCAACAAGAAGCAGCTGAGTGGGGTGAGAATGCTGGCCGCTCTTTGATTGGCGCAGAAGTAACATCGACTCAAATCGTATTTCCAGACGAAGTTCGCGACCCAGATGTGATCATTAACTTTGTAAAAGGCGTTTGCTTAGCTAATTTCCGTTTGGATGAGTTCAAGACGGATAAGAAAAAAGCTGCACCTACGGAACTGAAGGATATTCAGCTCATCGGAAAGGGTTTAAGTGGCTTGGGTCGTGAAACCTGGGAGCGCGTACGAATTATTGTAGAAGGAATTTTCTTTGCTCGCGAGCTCGTCGAACTTCCGTCGGGTACGGCTGATCCATCAGGCATTGTAACTCGATTTAAAAAGGCGGTCGACCTCAAAAAGATTCAGTTAGAAGTTTGGGATGAAAAGAAGATCGCACTCAAGAAAATGGGACTGATTCAAGCCGTATCGAAGGGATCTGGAACTCCTCCGCGTTTTTTAATTGCGCGCTTAAAAGCTCGTAAAAAGGGTGCTCCTACACTGGCGTTGGTAGGTAAGGGCGTGACCTTTGATACAGGCGGCGTAAACTTAAAGGTTGTCGCTTGGAAAGATTTGATCGAGATGAAGAAAGACATGGGGGGAGCTGCAGGCGTTTTGGGCGCCATGGTCTCGTTGTCCAAGCTTCGGCCCGATATTAACATTATTGCGATCACCCCACTGACCACCAACCAATTGGGTTCGAACTCGATTAATCCGGGCGATGTGTTTACCTCGTTCGCGGGTAAGACCGTTGAGGTTCAAAATACCGATGCAGAGGGCCGTTTGATTTTGGCGGACGCCGTTCACTATGCAGTGACTCAAAAGGTAGACTATATTTTAGATGCCGCTACACTGACGGGCGCTTGCTGCATTGCTTTGGGAACGCACTTTACGGGAATGTTTACCAACCACTCACGGTTTGCAGAAACCGTGAAGCGCGCAGCCGAGGTTTCGGGCGAACCCGCTTGGCAGCTTCCGACCACTTCACGCTACGGCGCAGAGTTGAAGTCGGCTGTGGCCGATCTTTCGAATATGGGTAAGGGGCGTGATGGCGGAGCAAGCCTGGGTGCAAAGTTTATCGAAGAATTCGTAGGCGGAACACCTTGGGTTCATATGGACATTGCAGCTACGGTGGACTTGGGTGAGCCAGCTCGCGCAGGCACTTCTCTGATCGCAGCAGGGCGCATGGTTCATACCTTTGTGACTGTGGCCGAAGAACTGAGTCGCCAGGTTTAAGGTTCTTTTTTGAGTCCAAATCATTTCGCATGGCTCGATTGGGGTGATACGCGATACTTCGCTACGCTTCCAGTCGAGTCACCTGTTATTTTTGCAGACTCGGCCATCGTTCGACTCATTCAGGGAATTGGGGAAGAGTATCCCGAGCAAGCTCGAGGAATTCTCAGAGGCCGGATCTTCTCAACAGAGTCCATTCTCACTGAGATGGATTGGGGAATGATCAAAGTAGCAGCGAAGCGTGTCTCTTTAGCAGGGGTGTTCGCTGATTTGAATACTGAGCCACATGATTTGAGTGATCGCCGCTGGGTGGCCTTTTCGGCGCGGCCGCGACATGCCGTTCGAATTCACGATGATGCGACTTCTAGGATTCGCTTTGAATCGGACTCAGATGCAATGAAGTATGCGCAAGTCCTGGCGAACACGGTGCAAACCTCTGATGTTCGCTATCGAAGTGCGCGATCGATTGCTGCGATTTTAGTTTCGCATCAAGGTGAACTCCTTGCTGAAGCCGTGAATACAAGTGGGTTAAATCGCACCCTGCATGCCGAAGTGAATCTGGTACAGGGATACTGTGCAATCACTCAGCAGCGACTGCCTCGAGGAGCCAGGATCTATACGACCCTCAAATCGTGCAAGATGTGCGCAGGAATGATTTGGACTGCAGCCGAGGATCCGATGGACCTCAGTGTTTACTTTCACCAGGATGACCCAGGACCTCATGCTCAGCGAACCGTATTTACGTGTCAGAGCTTTGAGCGCCTTCGGGCGTGTTCTCAGTGGGGTGGGTCCGCTTCCCTCGAAGTCGAGTTCCAAGTTTGACCTGGGCTTTAGAAATCACGCCTCTGACTCCACGAATTTCTTGTCGAGTGATTCGAGAGCGGAAGAAAAAGCCTCGAAATAGAACGAGGATTCTCTCGGGGTTCCCGCCCTTGTTCATTCCGATGTCGATCAAAAATTCACGAACGTGTTGCATCAGGCCGTCAAGGTCGGCAACCTTAGCTGGAGTAAATCCAGTGTCGGGTTGCAAAGCAGTCATGGCAGGAGATTGCCAAGACTCTTCGTGTGCAGCTGCATACAGCGGTGCTGTAACGACTGCCACTGCGTGGCTAAGATTCATCGACCCCATCGCATCTGATGTAGGAATTGAGCAAAGATGAGTACAGCTCTCAAGCTCTTCAAAGGTCAGTCCCGTCTCTTCGTTTCCAAAAACAAGAGCCACTTTTGAAGGAGAGCTTCCTTGGAAGAGGACAGGAATGTCGTGAACTCGTGTATTGATCTTTCGGATCTTTCCGTCGCGTCGCGTGAATCCAACCGAAGCAGTGCAATCGGCGACCGCTTCTTGCAAAGTTGCGACGACACGGACGTTCCTCAATTTCTCTTCACTGATGCCGGTTGCGAACTTCAATGCCTCTGGGGTGTCCCAAGTGCACTGAGGGGCTACAATCACCCAGTCATCCATTTCGAAATTGGCTGCAACACGAGCGCAAGAGCCAATGTTGCCAGGAAATTTTGGGCTCACTAAGACCAAGCGATACCTTGGAAAATGGGGGGTCATCGCTTGGTCTTTTTCCACAAAGCGGAAGTGAGTGCAATCAGAATAGATGACTACTGCGTCAGACCGTATTCAAGGACGAGAGTTCCAGTGTAGGATCCTGCACCGGCCTGAGTGAAATCCACTTCGATAGAGAATGGAGGAGAGCCTGCTCCTGCGTTGACATCCCCGTAATTAATTACGTTTTTAGTGATAGGAAGTACGTAAAGATTTTGAGCGTTTCCTTGCCCCAATTTAATCAACTGCTTTACGCCGCCCGAATCCTTCATCGAAATAGGGGCGCCGTACCCTGCGACCGCATTCCAAAGGCCATCTCCGGGACTCGCAACGCCTGCATCTTGCAAAGTGTAGGCACGAAACACAGCTTTATTGCATCGAGACTCTCGATCTGCGCCACAGATCTTTAAATTATTATCAAAGAAGTCGTTCTTAATCTTCAGGTCTCCGAAGCTCACGGGTGCGTTGGTGATTGAAGGGGCAGCGATAAATGAACTGAGGTCGATACTAAACGAAGTCTTTCCTGCCACTACCCCCGAGACGGGTGTACTCCCTGAGGTGCTGGTTCCGGTGAAGTTCGAGTCCTCGTCGGCTCGAAAGAATGAGAAAACGGATGCGGGCTCAATCTTTCCTGGATTGGGTTGGGGTTCGGGCTGCGGCTGAGGTGCTGAGTTTGAGCTGACTTGAACGGTGAGCACGGACCGTGACCTGACCACAAAATCAGCGCCTGCGGGAAGTGGATCGGCAGCAGGTGCGGCGGGTTGTACGTTGGGCGCTTGAAGTGGAGTAGGAGGGGCTGCAGCGGGCTGGCTCGAACCTTCGTTACAGGCAGTGAGCGCAAGAAGAAGAAAGAGGGGACTAGATAAGGCAATTTTTGCCGAGGTCGATTTTCCGTGTAATAGTTTCATAAAGGGTTCCTTTCGCTGATAGCGGTTATGGCTCCTCATGCAATGCCTATGCTGAGTCGCTCGCTCGGCGAAATTTGCAGTCTGAATGAAATCGGCGAATGAGGTAGGATTTGGGGATGAAACGCGCCGAACGTAGAATCGAACGTAGAGTTGAATGGATAACTTTAGGGTTGCTCTGCTTTGGCGTCGCCGCGAAAGCAATTTCTTGGTGGAGTGAGTCGGCACCGCGTCTGCCTGCATCAGATAATCACTGGGTAATGCCTAAGCCTGACTTTTTAGAGGTGGCTCCAGTTTGTGATCGAGCTGCGGGATCTCTTCCTGATCCAAAAAGGCCTGCAGGAAAGCCCGATTCCTCGATTCCGATTGAGCATTTTATTATCGCGACCCAAGAGAATCACTCCTTTGATTCCTATTTTGGGCGGCTTTCAGATTCGCGTTACTACGGCAAAGAAGTCGATGGAATATCCAAGGAGTACTTTAACCAGGACAAGCAGGGAAAGAATGTTTTCGCCTATCATGAAACGAGTCGGTGTACAGCCGATCCGGCTCATGATTGGCAAGCGATGCTTTATTACTGGAATGCAGGAAAGAATGATCGTTTTGCCATGCACAACTCCAAGCAAGTGATGGCGTATTATGAGGACACCGATCTTCCTTATTATTATGCCCTAGCGAACGAATTTGCGATTTCTGACCGTTTCTTTGCGCCTGTGCTCAGTCAAACGTTCCCGAACCGATTCTTTTTGATGGCCGGCACAGCGTTTGGACATCTGTATAATGACACGCCCCAGGACCAAAATCAGTTTGCTCAAAAAACGATCTTTGATGTGTTGGATCAGTTTGGTGTGACTTGGGCTTTTTATGGCAATCCGACCGAGAGCTATTTAAAACTCTTTCTTCCCCTTTATCGCCGATCGAAAGGGAAAGTTCGGACTCTGGAAGATTACAATCGGGATTTAAAAAATAGCACGCTTCCTTCGGTCGTCTTTCTGGAATCGAGAAACTGGGAAGAGGACGAGCATCCAGTTGCCGAGGTTGGAGCCGGAGAAGCTTGGATTAAGGCCCGGCTTGACTCACTGATGGCCAGCTCACTTTGGAGAACATCCGCATTTCTTCTTACTTACGACGAAAATGGTGGTTTTTTTGACCACGTCTCGCCACCTCTTGCATGCGCCCCGGGGGACGTAAAGACCGAGTCATCGGCGCAGCGCGATTTGTTTAGTCGGTACGGTTTTAGAACACCGTTTGTCGCGGCATCGCCTTTTGCGAGGCGCCATTTCGTTTCGCATCAAGTGAACGACCTTACCTCAGTGCTGAAGTTAATCGAGACGAAGTTTAATCTGCCCGCACTTACTCAGCGCGACGCAAACGCCAATAATTTACTTGAGCTCTTCGACTTTAGTCATGCGCATACCGAAGTGCCTCACTTCCCGGACTCAAAATTCCGGGCCGGTAAGAAATGCGAGTAGAGTGCGGCTTTAATTGTTCTTTATAGAGA
>CANJNU010000064.1 GCA_947475645.1 Bacteriovoracaceae bacterium
TCAGCAAAGCCTTTCTCAGAGCGATCGAGCGCTTCTGGGCGTGAGAATCCGCGCGCCTGATACCGAGGCCGAGGCAAGTCGTTCAATAAATCGAGTTTCACAATACCCAAACACTCTTGGGCCAGAAGTACTTCAAGATAACCCGACTGATCAAACTCGCCCACAGCACAGATCTCGACACCACGTCGTTGGGCCAAAGCGAGCAACAGATCCTTACGATCGCGTGCGGCCGCAAGCACCACACGCTCTTGCGATTCGCTGGCCAAACTCTCGTTGGGACGCATTCCATGAGACTTCAACTTCACTAACGATACATCGAGACGCGCGCCTCCCGAAAGCTGAGCAAGTTCTGTTACGGATCGCGCCAGTCCTCCCTCGGAAACATTACTGATGGCCGTGTAAAGGCCCATGTCACGTGCTTCTAGTAAAAAGTCGGCAAGTCGCTTTTGTGTGGTGGGGTCGGCTAACTGCACCGCCACCGACTGCCCTATTGAAGGCAATCCATCTTTTCCGGTCCGGCCACCCACCAGCCAAATCAGGTCTCCCGCCTTAACCTCGCGCAAATGCGCCGGCCGTCCTGCCACCATTCGCGGAAGTAGGCCCGCAGTACCTAAGAATGCAAGCGGTTGCTGCGCGTATCGGTCGTCCACACTCATTGCCCCGTTTACAAGCGGCACACCACTTTGATTGACCGCCTGCTGAAGCCCGCGGCGCATCCCATCAAGCACTCGTCGAGGATGGATTGAAAACGGCTCAGCGCCCGCTACCCGATCGAGCGGAGCAAAGCAAAGCACGTCAGTATTAAGAATGGGTTTAGCGCCTCGACCCAAGGCCAGCACATTTCGATGATTCGAATTCAACGCAGTGGCCACCGCTCCCGATGGCTCAAGTAGAAGCGCAGCATGCACCGTAGAAACCGTGATACACAGAGCATCTTCGTCGTCAAAGGCCACAACGCCCGCGGGCTCATCAAGAAGAGAGAGCAGCCAAGGCTTTTGTAGCTGGGCCGTCGTGCTTTCGACGGTTTCGTTGAATAAATCAGAAATCACTGCTGGAATAAGGCCTTGAGGTGAAGCGTCTGCGTAATCGATCGCAGCATGAAAACAAGTCATGCCTCGAAGGGCTTTCCAGTTCTGCGCTAAAAGTTCAAGTTCTACTCCGGTCCATGCGCCTTGAGGAAGCCCTTGCCGGCCCCTGGTCGCGACCACTTCTGGGCGTAAAACCTCGTCAGCGAGCGATTTTAGCTCAACGGCTGATAGCCCCCAATGGTTTCTGGCACTCAACGCCTCAAGCTCAGAGTTAGGAATCGATTTTAGATCGTAAGAAATAGGCTTGTCGTGCACACGAGGCGTAGCACGGGTTAAGTCGCGCTTTACACGTTCTTGGTGAAAACGATCATTCTTCTTCAGTTCGGCTTCAGGAACTAATGTCCACGTTTCCAAAATTTCGTTACAAAATACATCGCGCGCAATTTGCGCTAAATCTTCTTCGGTGAGTTCTTGACCTTCTAAAAGCAGAAGCGATCCACTGCTGGAACGCGCATCTTCGAGTCGGCGCCCTAGGCTCATCTCTAAGGCTTCGAGCGAAGTTTTAGAGAGCGGGTCGGTTACTCCCGTGCGAAAGCGTTTTTCGATCGCCCAAAATACACCCGGACGATTGGGTGCACGCTCCATCAAATCAGGCACGCCCCCCTGCTTTCCTGCTGCCGAAGGTATGAGATTTCCGGTAAACAGCCACTGAAGAACGGGCTCCCAGTATACTTCTGAAATCGACGAAATGGTTTCTTCTCGAAGAGTGGGTAAATCGAGCCAATGAATATTTAAACATCGCGCCCAACGAATGCGTTTTCGAATCGCCGGATGAACGAGCTCAACCCGCCTGAGCAGCTCTTGAGCCATCGGATCACTGAACTGGGGCCGTAAAGTAACCTCTACGCGGGCAAACATGATGTAGCCAAAAGAAGGTGTCCTGCCAGCGCATTCACTTCCGCAGCCGAAGGAATGAGGCAACTCAGATTCCCCCCTTCGACCAAAAGCAATTGCTCATCCCGATCTACTCCCCAGGTCATTTTGCCTGAGGCCAGGTCTATGTTTGCGGTTAATCCAACCCACTTCAAGAATCCTGCTACCCAAAGCGACTTAAACACCATGTCCTGCAGCTGAATAGCCGAGATTCCACTCAGCGACAAAGCTTCAGACAAAGTGACTACGCGAGGAGTGGCTTCTAAGTGGGCCACCATCTCGAGCGCAGCCGTGTCGTGGGTTTCGGCGTGGGGCGAATAGCTTAACTCGAGTGGAATAAGTCGCGGCAATGATGCCGTACGCGCCGCATGGTAGTCTACAACGGTTTGGCCTAAGAGACTCATGGTTTTAGGGCGAGCGCTTGAAATATGACGACACGCCAAGGCTTTTGCTTGAAATTGGGTCTGCGACTGGCTCTGAGCTTGCCACTGAGCCACAGTAAGCGGCTGCACTACTTCGTTCGAGCCCACTGAGCGTGCAGGCTGCGAGATTCCCATGTAATTGGTGCGCAAGCCTTGTTGTTGAAGCGCTTCAGCCACTTCATTAAATGCCGATCCGTATCGATTCGCTTTACGCAAACCCAAAGCCACCGAAGACTTTGAGAAGGCTTTCCACGCATCCGCATTTTCTAATCGTTCTAATAAAAGTGCTGCTCCCAAGGTCTGAGCTAATCCGGGATCGGAAATCGATCCATCAATACGATCGTAAGGAGTGCGCAAACCCGTATGAAGTAAAATCATGGCGTTATCTGACCTCAAAACCGACCTAAAGTATAGAGTTTGTGTGCGAATTTGATCAGTCCCTTGCTTTAAGACGCACCGCGTCCACTGCGGTGCTGCGATTCAGCCTCTTTTGACCTGTTTAGGACGCCTAGTTGAAATTTAAAATCAACCTGTTACGCTACTGAAAGAAGGAGCTCAAAAAACTACGCATGAGTGCAACGAATTCAGGAAATACAAGTCAGTCCCACCACGGTAACGGCAGCCCCGTTACGGGTATTATCGATGAAAACAAAGTGATCATCGACTTCGGAAAATACGAAGGTAAAACCGTTCACGAGGTCGCAGAAGCAGATCCCGACTTTTACCAGCGCTTAGCGACTGAAAAAGACTCGGGCATCTTCGCGATTCGCCGTCACCGCGACAAAAGCTTCCGCCTCTACATCAATCCGCTTTCGAACATCGATCACTAAGAGGCGGGAAATTCGCCCGAGCTGATTTCGGTAGCCGAACCTTCCATCCACAAAGGCAAACCCTTGTCTGGCCGCCAATCGATTCGAAGCACGCCTCCGGGCAGCTTTACGTCGAGAGCACCCGTGACACGCCCCGAACTCAGCGCTACTGCAGCAGCAGCACAAGCCCCGGTTCCGCACGCCAGGGTAAGCCCCGCGCCTCGCTCCCAAACACTGACGTCTAAACTCGAAATTCCAGTCACTTTCACAAACTCCACATTCGTGCGCCCAGGAAACTGGGGGTGCGACTCGATTTGCGGGCCCCATTCGCACGTCTCGACATGAGTCCAAGACTCGTTCACAAAGATCACCACGTGCGGGTTACCCATGCTGGCCGAAGTGTACTGAAACTTTTTTCCACCCACTTCCAGCTCTTTGCTCTCACCCACCACGGGCTCGCCCATATTCACTCGCACTTGCGCCCAACCGGGCTTGTGGTCCATCACTTGGGTTTCGATCAAGCCCGCTTTCGTTTCAAACACGGTGCGCGCTCCTAAGTTTTTCAAAACGTAAAGCGCTGCAGCTCGGACTCCGTTTCCGCACATCTCGGCTTCAGATCCATCCGAGTTATAAATCACCATCTGGATCGCAGCACCCCGTGCACGCGCTTCACTTGAGGGGGGCTGCAACACCAGCACTTGGTCGCACCCCACCCCCTGAACTCGATCCGCCACTTTGCAACACCACTGCGGCGTGACCTCGCTTGACTGAGGCGCAGTCTCGCTTGCCTGAGGCGCTACCCGTTGGTCGACCAGCACAAAGTCGTTGCCCAACCCTTCCAGCTTCGTGAACCGAATCGTCGTCACCGCTTACTTCGCCGTTCCTGCGTTCGGGTCTTCGGATTTCAAATCAGCCAATCCCTTCGCACTGCGTATCGCATCGTCTACAATCGAGTCACAAACCGTTGGATCGGGCACTTGACCCGATATCCCGCTTGATTCTGGGCAGCCTTGCGGGGCGACTGCAGCCTTTACTGCAGCCTCAATTTTTTCGAACTTTTCCGTCTTGTCGGCGACCAACTTCCCAGCATCCTCTCTGCATTTTTCGACTTCCTTTGCTTGACCACAGTTCGCTAGTTTGTCTTCGGCATCCAGCTTCGCTTTCTTCGCATCAGTGTACTCAACACTCTCCCTCTTCGCTTTGCAGATGTCGAACCTTCTCTTCTGATCCGCTTTACCCGTTTTACACACGTTGACCCCCGCCCTCAAAGCAGTGATCCCGCTGCCATCCTCTCCGCTTTCTAGCCCGGCACGTTCAAGGACATCCTGGATGCTCTCCACGGGATCGTCTTTCGACACCGACTCACAAAAGGTTGCATCATAGCCGCAGGCCCTAGCTTTTTTCGTTGCTTCCGCAAATGCTTCCCGCTTTTTCGTCATCTTCTCGTTCCACTTTTCCGTCTCAGCCTTCTGGCACGCACCATAGGCTTTGCGTAAATCGGCCTGAGCTTGCTTCACTTCCTTTTCTTTCTCGGCAATCGATTTCACTCCATCGGTCATGCCTTGAATCGAGCTACTAAAGTCGTTTTCGTGCACGTTCAGCATGGGCGGAACGGTGTTGCCCCCAATCAGCCCCAACATGTCTTCGGGCATTTTAGGCAAACCTTTTTCATCGCCTTTGTCGTCAAACTCGAGTGTTTTCTTGTCCATGGGTTTAAATTCGATCCCACTCATGCTCAGATTCTGCATCACAAGGTTCACACTTTGCATTCGCGCTTTGAGCGCCTGACTGGCCTGACTAAACTGCTGCGCACGAGTTTGGATGAGGCTCGTTGCGTATTGGCGCGCACCCATCACCATTTTTTGCTTCACTGTCTTCGCCTGCTTCATCACCCCTTCAGCGGTTTTTGCAAAAACTGTCACTCTTGCGGTACAACCATCAATCCCACCCGCACACGGGAAAACGGTGGGTGGGTTTCCTTTCATGGTGACTCGAAATGTAGCGTTATTCTTTAAATCGGTCAGCTTCTTCTCCAAAAGCTCGATACATTGTGACTTTTTTTCGAGAGCAACTTTCTCACCACACTCGGGCATATCGAGAGTAATCGACCCTCCCCCAATATCGCCCACTACCAAGCCGTCCTGCACTCGCTCGCCTTGCTCCATTGTGCGGTAGGCCTCTTCCCATGTGTTCTTCAAGTCGAGGCTGCCTGTGGAGAGATCTTGGTTGAGCGCCTCCTGCATCGTACGAAGCTGCTCTTTCGATTGCGCTAAGATCACTTCTTCGCCTTGGCGATCTTTATCGCCATCTAAGGCCCCACTTCCTGCAGTGAATGAAGCCTGCTCTTCGGCCCGCGATAAAAACTCGTCCGACTGTTTATAACAGGTGTTCATGCGATTCATTACAAAGTCATGAATCGGCACACCCGCTGCATCAAATCCATGAAGCTGACTTCCATAGAGTTTTTCGACGTCAGTAATTGACCCGACTTTAGGATCGGAGTCGATTTTACCCAGCAGAGCATCAAGCTCGATTCGATTATTTTGAGATTCGCGATTTAAAATCTCGTCTTTTTGCTGCTTACCGCCTCGCACCGTGTATCGCCCCTGAAAAACATTTAAAACATAGTTGCGAGGACTTTCGGATTTTGCGCCTTGCGAACCCTTGGGTTGGCTCGACAACCCTGGCTCGACTTGGTTAAAGCAGCGCTTCACCTCGTGCCTTTTGAAAGCGATTCGAGCCGATTCGACCGTCTTTTTTGTGGATTGAATCTTCGCAACCTGATCGCGAACCTTGTTTTTTCGAGCAGCCGCGTCTTGAAGCTTCTGAAAAATTCCCTGCTTAATCTCAGCATAGGACTTCACTTTACTTTCAGCGTCTTTCATTTGCTCTTGCGCATTCTCGATAACCTTATCTTGTACCAGCGTAAACTGCTGAGCCTGATCCAAAGCCGCCTTCATCTCA
>CANJNU010000065.1 GCA_947475645.1 Bacteriovoracaceae bacterium
ATTCGCCACCGAGACACCATGGCCCAAGAAAGGGTCAGTACTGAAAACCTCGTCGCGTACATCGAAGAAAAATTCAAGAACTGGAGCTAAAGCTCAGCGCCTTGTCTATTCTTTCGGTGACGGAAAGGCGGACGGCCGCGAGGGAATGAAGGATCTCTTGGGTGGAAAGGGTGCAAATCTGCATTCAATGACCCACTTAGGAATGCCCGTTCCTCCGGGCTTCACCATCACGACCGAAGTGTGCACACATTATTACCAAAACGATCAGGGTTATCCCAAGTCTCTAGACCTTCAACTCCAAGGGGCTGTCAAAAAAATTGAGAAGAGTCTGGGGAGAAAACTAGGAGACACTCGACGCCCATTGCTGGTTTCAGTTCGATCTGGCGCTCGCGCCTCGATGCCTGGAATGATGGATACCATATTAAATTTAGGCCTGAATGACGAGACCGTAAGGGGACTTGCAGAGGAGTCGAAGAACGAACGGTTCGCCTATGATAGTTATAGACGTTTAATTAGCATGTATTCTGATGTGGTTCTAGGAATCCACACCAACCAATTTGAAGCCGCACTCGAAGACCTGAAGCACGAACGAGGCGTCGAACTCGACACCGACCTCTCTCCAGAGGATCTTCAAGAGCTGACTCGCCGCTACAAACAAATTGTTCGTCTTGCGGGACACACTTTTCCACAAGATCCTTGGAAACAACTCTGGGGAGCCATTGGAGCCGTTTTTGGCTCTTGGATGAGCCCCCGCGCGGTGACTTACCGTAAGCTCAATGCAATTCCTGAAAACTGGGGAACTGCCGTTACCGTGCAAGCCATGGTGTTTGGAAACATGGGCGATGACTGCGCAACTGGCGTTGCATTCACCCGCGATCCGTCCACTGGAGAGAAGAAATTTTTTGGTGAGTTTTTGCTGAATGCCCAGGGCGAAGATGTCGTTGCCGGCATTCGCACACCTCAGCCCATTAATGAGTCATCACGCCAGGAGAGCACTGCGAAGCTACCCACACTTGAGGAAAGCCTGCCTAAGGCTTACTCGCAGCTCGTTCAGATCTACAAAAAGCTCGAAAAGCACTACCGCGATATGCAGGATATCGAGTTTACAATCGAACGCGGCAAGCTCTACATGCTCCAAACCCGAAACGGTAAGCGCACTGCCAATGCGGCACTTCGAATTGCTGTCGATATGGTTCGCGAGAAGCTGATTACACGAGAAGAAGGCATTCTTCGGGTGAAGCCCGAGCAGCTCGACCAACTTCTTCATCCCACTCTCGATCCTAAGGCTAAGCGCAGCCTCATTGCGAAGGGCTTACCTGCCTCTCCTGGAGCAGCTTGTGGCCAAATCGTTTTCGACCCAGACACGGCTGAAGACTGGGTGAAGAAAAACGGGAAGAAAGTCATTCTCGTTCGCCTCGAAACTTCGCCCGAGGACATTCATGGAATGTCGGTTGCCGAAGGTATTCTCACAGCTCGCGGCGGAATGACCTCTCATGCTGCGGTTGTGGCTCGCGGCATGGGAAAATGCTGCGTTTCCGGATGCACTGCCTTGAAGATTAACTACGAACGAAAAGAAATGCAGGTGGGAACCACGTTGCTTCGAGAGGGGGACTTTATCACTCTTGATGGCAGTACGGGAGAGGTCCTTCTGGGTAAGGTTCCTACCCAAATTCCCACACTGAACAGTAATTTTAGAGAGTTCATGACTTGGGTGAATCGGGCGAGAGAACTTGGAGTACGCGCAAATGCCGACACTCCTCTCGATGCTCAAGTCGCTCGTGGTTTTGGCGCCGAAGGCATCGGCCTTTGTCGAACCGAGCACATGTTCTTTGAGGCCGGCCGAATCGATGCCGTTCGCGAGATGATCTTAGCTGACTCTCTCGATGGCAGAAAGAAGGCCCTCGCGAAGATTCTTCCCATGCAACGCTCGGACTTTAAGGGCATCTTCAAGGAAATGCGGGGATATCCCGTTACGATTCGACTTCTAGACCCTCCGCTTCATGAGTTCATTCCTCATACAGAAAAGGACCTGCGAGAACTTGCGCGAAGAACAGGAGTGCCCTTTGATCGATTAAAGAGGAAGGCTGAGACTTTGCACGAGCTCAATCCGATGCTGGGTCATCGAGGCTGCCGCTTAGGAATTAGCTATCCCGAGATTTATCGAACCCAGATCAGAGCGATTCTGGAAGCAGCGTGCGAACTCATGATTGAGGATTCGACCTTCAAGATTATTCCAGAAATTATGATTCCCCTAGTCGGCGACTGGCGCGAGCTCGAGTTTGTAGGTCGCGAGTGTCGAAGCGAGGCCCAATCCGTAATTTCGGAGTATAAAGCTAGAGGACTCAAAAGGCGGATTACGTTTCTTATTGGTACAATGATTGAACTCCCCCGCGCAGCACTGACGGCAGGAGAGATTGCTCAACATGCAGACTTTTTTAGTTTCGGCACAAACGATCTGACTCAAACGACCTATGGCCTCTCGCGTGACGATTCGGGCATGTTCTTGAAAGACTATATGGACGCAAAGATATACGAGCGCGATCCGTTCGCAACTCTCGATCGCGTCGGTGTAGGAAGATTGATGCGCTGGGCGATTCAAGAAGGACGAGCAGCACGACCAGGAATGAAGATGGGAATTTGCGGTGAGCATGGCGGCGAGCCGGATTCAGTGCAGTTCTGCAATGAGATCGGACTCGACTACGTGAGTTGCTCACCCTATCGTGTTCCCGTTGCCCTTTTAGCCGCTGCTCACGCCTCGCTTTCAAAAAAGCAGCCCAAAAAACCTCTAAAACGGAAGAAACGCTAAGCTCCAAAGACTCGACAGGCCGATGGACATCCTGGTTCACCACTGTGTCAATTTCGCTGAAGCATACCGGCCTCAAAAATGTACTCGTCCAACTCCTTGGTTGGACGAGTGTTTTCACTCTTCAAAGGTGTGTCCAAATATTAGTTATTGCGCTGCGTTAGCTTCTCAGTTAGCTTAAGAATCATCGGAGGTTAAGCCGAAATGACAGAGAATACGAATCGCATGTACTCAGCCTTGAATGAACTTGATGATCCCGGTCCCCCGCGACACGCATAGCATGAGTTAAACCGTGTAGATGTCTACGGCGCTCATGAACCGCCGGATCTTTGGTTGGCCACCGGAGACCGCGACGGACAGAAATACTCACTAAAAAATATTGATGATCGAACGTCCCGGAAGAATTACCGGATGATACAGGGAAGGGTCCCTGAAAGCCGGTGACCGGGCGACCTACTGCGGCACTTTGACGTGTCGCTTCAAGATAAGCCGATCTTTTTCCAGGTTGGCGTTGTTTGAACCCCGAGAGCTCTGATCAGCCCTCGGGGTTCTTATTATTTATACCCTTGCTTGCGTTTTCGCCCCCCCCTGTTACATTCGCCCCAGATTTACGCTGGGGGAATACAATGCGCGTTAAACGGCTCGAGATTCAGGGGTTCAAGTCTTTCAAAGACCGGACAGTTATTCATTTTGATCATGGGATCACTGGAATCGTCGGACCGAACGGTTGCGGCAAGTCGAATGTGGTCGACGCATTCTTCTGGGTTATGGGAGAGCAATCGTACAAACACATTCGAGGAAACTCGAGCGACGATCTGATCTTCAACGGAAGCTCGCGATACTCGCCTCTCGGAATGGCGGAAGCCACGCTGGTTTTAGAGACCGATGTGCCGGACCTTCAAAATACTCCTGCCGGCGCAACCAGTTCCGACCTGCCAGTTCACCTACGCTCCAAAGAGATTTCAGTAACTCGCCGCCTCTATCGCGGGGGAGAAGGCGAATACTTTATCAACGGCATTGCTGCCCGGCTGAAAGACATTCACGATTTATTTATGGACACCGGTGTGGGCGCAAAGGGCTACTCGGTAATTGAACAGGGCCAGATCGGTAAGATCGTCAACGCGAAGCCCGAAGAGCGCCGACTTCTCATCGAAGAGGCAGCCGGCATTGCAAAGTATAAAGCGAGAAAGAAAGAATCGCTCCGTAAGATGGAGGCAACCCAAGGGAACCTCTCTCGCCTAAATGACGTGATTCAAGAAATCGAACGCAACTTAGGTTCGCTTGAACGGCAGGCCCAGAAGGCTCGCCAGTACAAGAAGTACAAAGAGGAACTTCTCGACAAAGAGATGACCTGGGGACGCCGAAAGAATTTGGTTTTAAATCAAAAACTTGAAGTGTTGAAACTGCAACGAAACACACTCGAGCAGGACTTAGTCGTTCTTCGTGCCGAACTTCAAACTACCGAGAACACAATCGAGGTAGACCGAGTCGATCAAGTGACCGACTCGAAACTCGCGGAAGAACTTCAAGTAAAAATCAGCCATTTCACATCTGAATTGGCCCACGAGCGCAGTGCCCTCGAATTATCGAGACAACGCCAAAGCGATTTGCATCGCCAACTGGATACACTTTCGAACGAAAGACTAGATCTCCAAACTTCGATTGAAGAAGAGCGCCTGAAGATCGAAGTCAAAGAAAACGAAGCCTTCGACGCGCAAAATCAGTTTCAAGACGCTTCGACCCTCGCTCAGGCGCAAGACTCTGAGTCTCGCAAAGCACGGTCAGAACTCGAGGAATTTAGACGCGAACTTGAAAACCGCAAACGCGAGCTGATGAAGGGAATTTCTCAGACATCAGAGCTGACATCAAGGGCTGCGTCGTTAAGCGCCAAAATTGACTCTGCTCGGGCACAGGCCGAGCGCGTTTTAGAACAGCTCGAGGAACAGCGTGACAAGGTTCTCTCCATTCGCGAAGAAGCTGAGCGGGCCCGTGAAAGCGCTGAAACCGCAAAGACAAAACGCGAAGAATTGGTCGGCGAGAAGCGCGACCGAAACGAGGCACTTCAGGCACAGGAGAGATCGACCAGAGACCTCGATTCTCGTCGCGACCAAAGTCACCGCAGCCTAACTCAGCTTCGCTCGAAGCTTCAATCGCTTGAAGAACTCGCCGCCGCCTACGAGGGGCTGGGTGATGGTCCTAAAGCTGCTCTCGATTGGGCGCAAACCGAGGGCCACCAGGGAAAACTTCTGGCTCTCACCGATGCACTTGAAATTACAGATTCAAACTTCGAAGCAGCAGTCTCCGGACTGTTTGAGTCGCGCCTCGAGAGTCTCATTACTTCTTCGGCCGCGTTGGCTTCTGAAGCGCTTCAGCAGGTCGAAGAGGGCAAGAAGGGTCGCGTGGCGATTCATGTCGCGCCGTCGGCCCAAGCCCAGGTTGCCGCAAAATGGAGTCAGGTCTCAACAGAACTCGAAAAGGCGGGGTTTGTCGGCATTACTCATCTGTGCGATGGAGTGAAGATTAATCCAAACCTCGACGCCTCCGTTCAAATGATCGCAAAAAGTCTCATTGAGAACGTGGTCGTGGTGACCTCGTTTGGAGATCGTGCCGAACTCATTTCAAATCTGGTCGAGCAACGCGGTATCGTTGCCTTTACAGGATGGTCGATTGTGAGCCTCGATGGCTCAGCTCTCGATAGCGACGGCACCCTTCGGGGGGGCAGCTCCGGGTCGGACGGCGCGGCAAGTATTCTGAAGCGTAAGCGCGTAATTGCAGACCTTCAGCTTCAAGTAGCCGAGGCAGAGGGCAGTCATCGAGATATCGAGAACCTTGCAAGCGCCGCACGCGAAGAGCTCGACGCACTCAAGCGGCGCATGCTGACGCTTCAAAGCGAATTACAATTGATTGAAGTGGAAGCCGCTGGATACGATCGCGATGTACACCAAACCCAGCGGTCGCTCGTTGATGCCGAGAATCAGGCACAACGAATGGAAGCCGACACGGCTAGAGCTGAGGACGAAGCTGAATCGGCACGAGTCAACCGAGCCCGCCTCGAAGACGAACTTCAATCGATTGTCTCCTCACGTTCTGATCTCGAAGAGCAGATTTCCGACGGAGATGCTCAGTTCTTCGGCCGAGAGGATCGTGTTCGATCGATCGAAACCGAATCACAAAGCCTTCGCATGACTGAAGTAACGCTACGCGAACGCGCCCAGAGCCTTCGACGTGAGCTCGAATTAGCACGTTCGCTCGTTGCTGATC
>CANJNU010000066.1 GCA_947475645.1 Bacteriovoracaceae bacterium
CAGGTCCTTCAGTTCTTTAGCGCGAGGATCGTTTAATATCGCAGCACTGGATTTCTTCTCCAGAGATTGAATCAGGGTGTATGCCGTTACTGGGGGCTTGGTTTCTTTGGACTTTGCTTGCGCCACCGAAACGCCTAGAATTAAGAAGGTTGCCATAAGTGCGGTGGCCTGCCGCAGCCTTTGCAGCGCAGCTTTGCACACGCCCAACTTCTTCCATTCACAGGGAGCGCAGGCTTCTTCAAAAGCCTTATCGGTGAAGTGGGTGCGAATTTTCTCAAGCGCCTGCCCCCACGAAAGTACGTCGCCTGCTTTCAGGGCAAGAATGCGGCCGTGATTTTCGTCCAACGAGTCAATTCTTTCTTGCGTTACACAGCCAGAACTTCTGCGGTTGGGGCACGGCGTGCAGATCGAGTCAGCGCGATTCACCACACGGATTAGGGTTGAGCGACCCGTTTCGTCGGGCGATTTTAAGCGATCTGCGATGCGTTGGTAATTCGAAACGAAGGCATTTGAGTAGCCTTTGCCTTCAAAGCCCACGGTACACAAAAAATGATGAGGTCGAAATTCGAGCATGAGCCTACTGGGGTTAAATTCTGGGGAATTGTAAAAAGCTTTTTGCTTTCAAAAGTGCTTCGCGTGCGCCTACAGGGTTTGTTTGCAGCGCTTGATCAATTAAGGCAAGAGCGGATTCTTCTCTTTTTCTAATTGCGCGGGCCATGTCATTGAACTCGGTGGCCAGTTCCTTAAAGTAGTCGCCCTCGCGAAAGTATATGGTCTCGGAGAGGTTGCCTTCTTTCGCTTTTCTGAAGAAAAGCGTGAGCTTATAAAGAGGCCCCGCAATTCGATGCGAGATAAAGATGCTTACAAAAAAAGCGATGCAGATAAAGGTAGCCTGAATAATGAGCAGCCAATCGAGCAAGTCCTGCTTCGACTCAAGCAGCTTTTGAACTGGGGGGGCGGATGGATCGGCCGCCGCGTATCGAATCAATCCCGCATAGAGCTGTTGAATGATGATCGGATAAATAAAGCTCATGGCCACGACCCAAACGCACACGAATAGCGAAAAACGAAGCTGGAAGGGCTTGTTGATGAGAAAGTTTCGTCTCTTATACTGGGCCATGAATTGAGTTTAAGCGGCCGGAATCCCCAAGGTCCACCGGATTCTAAGAAAATTTAGTTGAACCTCTGGACAAAGCGAACGGATTTGAATAAAAAGAAGCTCTGAGCCTTATTATTCAGGAGTAGCTCAGTGGTAGAGCAGCCGGCTGTTAACCGGCTGGTCGTAGGTTCGACTCCTACCTCCTGAGCCAATCAGTGGCCGCAACGTCATTTTATCGACGTTGCGGCCTTTTTTTTTGGAAGGGCTGACCCGTTGGTCTGCGACCAGCGCTGTCATGGTCTCGATCCCGCCGTGATTGTGGGTTGATATTAATTATCATATACGATAATAATAGACAGGGAGGCCCATGGTAAAAATCCACATTCAGGAATACCTGACTGCAGCCGGAAAGAGCCCGTACCAGCAATGGTTGGACAGTGTGGATGTTTCCGTCAAGGCTCGCATTCAAGCGAGAATCTTTCGGTTTGAGTTAGGCAACCTGGGTGACCACAAAGCCGTAGGAAAAGGTGTATGGGAAGCTCGGATTCAGTTTGGCGCGGGTTACCGGGTTTACTTTGGCAAGGATGGAGATCGCCTGATTCTGCTTCTGTTGGGCGGGAGTAAGTCATCACAGAGCCGCGATATCAAAAAGGCGCAGGAATATTGGTCCGAGTATTTGGAGGAATCAAGTCATGGCTAGACGCAGTAAAGATTGGAACGAAACGCTGGCAGAAGACCTCAAAGACCGAAAGTTTGCCCGCGAGTTTTTGCTCGCCTCACTTGAGGAAGGTGTTCCTATTCAGGTGGCTCTTGGAAAGGTGATACGGGCTATGGGCGTGAAAGAATTTTCAAAACTGGTAAAGATCGCAAGTCCGAACGTCTTGCGAGGGATTAATCCGAGACATAACCCGACCCAAGAGACGCTCAACAAGCTTCTACGCCCTTTTGATCTCATGTTGACCGTCGCGCCGATCAAGAAGCGAGCGGCATAGAATCGCAGGAAGTGAGCGCGCGACTCCTACCTCCTGAGCCAATCAGTGGCCGCAACGTCATTTTATCGACGTTGCGGCCTTTTTTTTTAGTTTCTGAGGGCGCTGATTGCCGTAATTAACGTTTTTTCGGCATCTGCGTGGATACGGTCGAACGGGGCCGATGTGGCGTCAATTCTGCTTTGAATTAAGTCCATATTTCCCCAAAGTTTAAGAACATTTGAGTCAATTTTGGGGTCGATGGAGAGGCTTTTCAGTTCTTCTCTCACCCGTACAGATTCGCCCAGCCAATGGGAATATTCGGTGAGTTGGGTAAGGTTATACGACTTCAGATCGGTATCGAAGCGGAAGAAGAGCATTCGAGCCTGCGCGAAAAAATTCGCTTCGCCAATGCCCGTAAGCTTATCGAGGGCCATTACGGAGAGGAAATTGGTTCTGAGCCTGAGCATGTAGATAGCCAAAGGCTCGTTGAGAAGAACTTGGGACTCGGCTCGCGTGGCTTCGAGCTCGCCGCGCTCAATCTGGGCCTTCTTCATAAGTGATTCTTCAAGAATGGAAAGAACGGTGGGCACACTCAGGCCCTTCTCTTTGGCCATGCGGGCTTCATTCGGATTAATTTGGTGCATGGCAGCTGCCAGAGCAAAGAGATTTTGCATCTGGGCGTTTGACGACGAAGGATCGAGTTTGTCGAGATCGGTAGCGTACGAAGAGAGAAGGAGAAAAAATTCTTGGATAGCCTGTTCCTTCAGGTCTTCGATTCGGGCCACATCGTCGGCCCCAAAACTTTTAAAGAGCTGAAACTCGAACGACATGAAGTACTTGCCGGCTTCGGCGATCTTAGCAGGAAGCGACGTGGAGCGCTCCATTTCGAGAATTCTCTCCGAGCGAATGGTAAGAGAACTTCCCTGTCTCATGTCTTGATACATGGCCCGAGAGGTTTTCATAAGATCTTCGGTCATGTGGGCGAGCTCTTGGGTGCCTTTTTCGAGTCTGCGACTAATCTCAACCTGTTCCGAGATGCTCTGGTTGGTGGCCAGCATCTGCTCATTCATGGACTCGGTGGTCTTGCCCATGCTGAGGGTCGAATCGTGCATGTCGTCGAGATTTTGAACCATTTTACAGCCGGAAAGAAGCAGGGCGGGGGAGAGAGCGATAAAAATCCAAGATTTCTTCATACGCAGGGCGTTACATCACCAAACGCCCTGCGTCAAGAAGATCGGCTTAGAATTGCTTCATGGCGGTCCAATACGAGGCGGCGGCACTTCTGGCAGTCGCGCACTGACCACTGCTCAGTTGCATCGAACTCGTATAAATAATGGGATTCATTAAGTTCGAGGTGTCACTTACGTGATCGAGATTGAGATAGTGGCCCAACTCGTGGCCAATAATATTCGGATAATTCGCCACCGACTTTTCCAAAACGGCGCCGAAGGGCCCATAGCCGGGCATATTCGTCCAGGCGTTAGCGCCAGTAGATCCCAAAGTTCCTGTGCGGTTCCATGGGCCTGTAATTACCACCAAAAGGGTGTTGGTCTCGTCCAGGGCACTTCGAATCGGATTGAGCTCAGAAAGATTCGCAGGCTGGTAGCTTAACCCGTAATGAACTGGGTCAGCCTGTTCAAACTGGTTAATTTGAAAGCCCAAGTTGCACTGGTTCCAAACCGAGTTAATGGCCTGAACGTCGCTGATGGCGACCGCCTGCGAAAGCGTGGCGACGCCAGCGGAGTCTTGATAGGCCACCACTTTAAGCCCCAAGCAAATGTGGTTCGGATCTGACGTAACGCAAGAATCGCCCACGCGGGTGTTCGAGGTTGGATTGTCTGGTGTTCCGGGTGGATCTGAGTGAATTGCGTTTACGTTTTGTCCCAACGTAGCGCTTTGCCCGGTGCTGTTACATGCGGTGAACTCCAATCCTAGAGCCAGCCAACCACAAAAAAATACGAGGCTACGCCCCGATTTATAAAAGCTTCGAATCATAACTGTCCTCCCTGAATAGATCAGGGACCGACGCTAACACGCAGTGTAACAACGGCGTCAACCTATTTATTACTTATCTTTTATTTAATAAATAGCCGCCTGATTCAAAAAAGAATCAAAATTAAGGTTACTTTCGAACAAAACCGTAGGGACAATTTCGGCAGCCACTGTTGCAGCAGTAGCCCCGTTTTAGATGAAAATCGCGCGTAAAGACATACCGCCCCTTCTCGTCGATAGAATAATCAACGCCCTCAATGAGGGGCGTTGGGGGGGGGGTAGGGCCTGGGCCGCACTGCGGAGCGTCACTTGAATCTTTAATAGAGTCCTCGGTTGTTTGCCTGGGTTAAGTCATGATAGTCATGAACTACCTTTAAGGAGATTTCATGAATCAGGAAAAATTTGCAGAAATTTTTTCGGGCTTTTGGCCCCGTATGGCACTGACCCTTGTGGGAGCAGCCGCCGCCTATTTAACGATTGTGGGGGGTTATTACACCCTTTATCGTTTCTTTGTAATGGTAGGCACCTAGCATGCGATTTCTGAGTCGAACAGGCTCAGTCCTTCCCTACTTCGTTTATGCGGCGGGCTTGTTGATTAGCCTGGGCCTGTCATCGGGTGATCTCGTGCCCGATTTTTCGGCCGTAAATCAAGAAGGTAAAACTGTCCGCATTCAGGAGTTCCGCGGCAAACCGGTTTTGATTTTTTTCTACCCTAAAGACGATACTCCGGGTTGCACTAAAGAAGTGTGCTCGCTGCGCGACCAGTATCAAGCCTTCCAAAAGGTGGGGGTGGTTATTTTGGGAATTTCGCGCCAGGATTCGGCAAGTCATCGCGCGTTCAAGGCGAAGCATCATTTGCCGTTTGATCTACTGACTGATCCAGATGGTTCGGTGGCTCAATCGCTGGGAGTTGCCAAGATTCCGTTGATTGGATTACATCAGCGTCAAAGTATTCTCATGAGTGCCAGTGGCAAGGTCATTCGCTTCTATCCAAGCGTCGATCCTTCGACGCACAGTCAAGAAGTTCTCAGAGACCTTGAAGAATACGCAATTCGAGCGGGCAAGTCAGGCTGATTCATTATGACAAGCTCTGAACTGTCCACTAGACTGGACAGATACGGAGAACTTTTGTGATGACGAAGATCGTTCGCGCTCGCGCTTTAGTTGGTTTGGTTTGTGGATTTGGAATTCTGGGAGCAGGCTTTGTGCCGCTTCAAGCGCAGGCCAGGGCGCTTACATGCGTGGACGTTCCTCAGCTTTTTGAGGCCTACCTCAGAAATCATTATGCGTTTCATCGCCTCACGGATCAAATTCGCGAGCGTACGGTCGAGCAGTACATTAAGATTCTTGATCCATCGAAGACCTACTTCTTGGACTCTGACGTAGCAAAGATTCGCGCAAGTCTTGCGGGTGCATTTAATGAGATGCAGCAGGGAAATTGCGAATCAATCGAAGGATCGCATCAGATTCTCGTGAATCGCATGAAGGAATCTAAAGATGCGGTCGAAAAGTTTTTGGGCGCGGGCTACAAGTTAGATGAAAACACCGAATTGATTCTTAATCCCGACTTGCGTGGATACGCCAAAACCCCAGAAGAGCGCATGGCGTTTCAAACAAAGATGGTTCATTTTCAGATCTCGAACTATCTCTTAACTGACGTAAAGCTGGACGACGCTAAGCGCATGCTAAAAAAGCGCAACGAATTGTCGCTGAAGCGCGCCGAAGACCGAAAGAAGAATGAGGTACTTGATTTTTGGAGCGAGGCCTTCGCACATGCGCTTGATCCTCACTCCAGCTACATGTCGCAAGACGTGCTCGAAGATTTTCAGATTACGATGCAGCTCTCGCTTGAGGGAATTGGCGCGTCGTTGACTTCTGAAGACGGTTACACAGTAATTGAAG
>CANJNU010000067.1 GCA_947475645.1 Bacteriovoracaceae bacterium
CCCTTCTCTTCAATTCTGGCGCGAGGTTAAGAACAGATTCGTGGTCACCCGCCGAAACAATCCAATCGACTGGGCCGCCTTTTTCGAGGGCGGGTTGTAGAGCCGATAGAATAGCAACGCGGCAGGCATCTGTTCCTGAATTACAGAAAGCGACTTCCTTGGGGCTGACGGCGTCTCCTAATGATCGCGCCACGGATTGGCGCGAATCTTCGATGATTTGATGAGCCTTGCGTCCGAGCTGATGAGTGCTTGAGGGATTAGGGAGTATTAAATGGATCGAGCGCGAGTCCGCGAGGCTGCTGCCCCCGAAGCTCGCGCCCGAGAAAAATGAAAGAAGCGCCTCCCGAGCCCTAGGGCTCAGAGGTGCGCCCGCATTTGAATCAAGATAAGTCGCGTCCCTTGCCGGCATGTGAAGGCGAAGCAGGAACTTGGAATCCTGAAATGTCCAAAGATGGAGATGTCGTTTTTGGAAGCTCTTGATTCGTGCCGCGCGCTTTACGAATCAGGTCTCCTACGGAAGTGGTGGTGAGGTATTCTTGCATCAGTAGACCCAAGTTCTCGAAGTAGGCCTTGGTGAGCACGAATTCGACAGTGTCACTTTTAATATCGCCCGTACCGATGAGGTCACGCGCAGGGTTAATGTTTTCACCCACACTGAGAAGCACATCTTTAATCGAAATCTCATCCATAGTACGCGATAGAACGTAACCGCCCCCTGGCCCGCGCACACTTTTCACTACCGAGCCTTTACGCAAGCGGCGGAAAAGTTGCTCCAAATAATGGAGCGAAATTTTTTGTCGATCGGAAATTTCTTGGAGACGAACGGGACGTCCGTTCGAATTAAAGGTCAGGTCCAAAATGGCCCGAACCGCATATCTCCCTTTTGAAGTCAAACGCATAGAGTGTTCTCCCTTTGCTTCTCACATTTTCTATATACGGCGTACCATGCTGTAGTACCAGCGTCAACTACTGTTCATTGTTTTTACACTTCAATAGGTGTTAATCACCTCAAGGGGATCCATGATTTTGTCGATATCGAAGTGATGTCCAACTCAGACAAGACGATCGTTGCCAATTTCAGCGTCAGTCCCGATCAAACCGGTATTTCCGACGTTCCGGGGATAACAGTTCTATTAAATAAAAAAACACTTTTAAAACAAGAAGATAGCGCTAACTCTGGAAGCTCAGTCGAGCTTGCAATTCAAGCGCTTCTTGAGGCGGGGGCGATTTCTGGCGCGTTCCTCGGTGCAGAGGCGAATGGGTCGGCCACCTTTCGAACTCAAAGTACGTTTGGCCTGTCTGGGCATGAGGAAATTTTTCGTGGAGTAGTTTGGTCGTCGAAATTAGGAGAGGCCGGTGCTGAAACCCTCACTCAATTGTTGAAAACGGGCGCCCTCGAAATGGGGCCCCTTTCTGCGGTGGGCATAACGAGGGCAATACGAGCAGCTTTCGCAGTACAGAATAAACAGTGGCTCACTTTAATACGATCGGGCTCAGTCGAGCGGCCAGATGGAATTATTGCTGTCGTATCGCCCATGCGTCTAGGAACTATTCTTTCGCAAGTTCAGAAAATCCTGCAAAAAACTATATCGGTCACTCGAAAAACGGCCTAAAGGCGCTCGATCTTCATTTTTCTTAAAGTGGATTCATTCCCAAAATCGAGACTGACCTTCCAAACAGAGCTGGCCCGACTTCTAGCGTTTTCGGTAACCGCGCGCTCAAAGCTTGGCCAAAGAGAAATCCATTCCGAAATGACCACGGCGTCGCGTTCCCAAAAATAAGATTGCAGCCCCGATTGTTCGAGCTCCTCCTCAAATCGAATTCGATAAAAGTCGATGTGAATCAGTGACCCCAGAGGGCACAGATACTCATGGGCCAACGCGAAAGTAGGACTTCCTTCGGGAGGCTGTACTACTCCCATCGATTCAAGAAGCGCACGAGCGAACGTGGTTTTACCAGCCCCCATGGGGCCTTCGAGGAAAATTCGATCGTGAAGTCGTATTTCGTGAGCCAAGGCTCGGGCGACTAAATAAAGGTTCTCTTCAGAGTAATCGAGCTCTTGCTTCCAAAGGTGGGGGGCTTGAGGCTGTGCTGTAAGTGGCTTCTGTCGCGCTGGCTTTAATGTCTTTGAAGGCATGGCTAATATTCTCGATGATGTCTTGCGCAGTCATACTGCGATGACCTAGTTCTTGCGCAGCTAAGTCACCCGCCAAGCTGTGCAAGTAAACCCCCAGAAGTGTTGCCTGGAAGGGATCCATTTTTTGGCCCAACAATCCGCCAATCATTCCGGCTAAAACGTCACCACTGCCCGCTGTGGCCATTCCATCGTTTGGATAATGATTTAGATATAAAACGTCGTCAGGCGATCCGATTAAAGTGGCAGCGCCTTTGAGTAGTACAATGGAATGAGTGAGTTCGACCGCTTTGCGAACGTATTTCACGGGGTCGTGTGTGATCTCATCCTTAGCCACTCCAATTAGCCGACTCATTTCACCCGGGTGGGGAGTTAAAACAGTGGGAGCTCGACGTTGAACTAAGAGTTCGTGCATTTGATAGTCAGCAATTAAATTTAAGGCATCGGCATCCAGAACGAGAGGTCCCTTATAGAGAGTAAGAATTTCTTCAAGAAGACGCTTTCCGTCCTCTCTTAATCCCAATCCTGGTCCCACAACAACGCTTGAATATTGGTTTAAATTTCTACGATAAAGCTCAGCTTCGCTTCCTTCCCACTTCAGGGGAACTGCCATAGTTTCATTCGGCAGCTTGAGCAGAAGGGTCTCGAAGCCCTCTTCCCAAGTGGCTACTGTAACCAACCCGGTTCCCATTCGATGACAGGCACTCGCGGTCATTACAATGGCACCGAGACGACCTGGGCTGCCGCCGATGAGCAAGGAGTGGCCGAAAGAGTTTTTGTGTCCATACCGGTCGCGTTCACGCACGAGTTTCGCAATAGGCTGCTTCATCAGTAGAAATTTGTCGCCCTCTCGCCTGAACCGCGCAGGTAGCGAAATATCGACATTAATTAATTCTCCCCTTCGAGCAGCGCCAGGCGGAAAAAAGTGGCCCAATTTTGGAAATCCGAAGCTTACCGTGAGGTTCGCTTGAATCGAGGTTCCATGAACCATTCCGGTATCGCCACTCACTCCCGAGGGAATGTCGAGAGCCACCACCTCGGTGGATGCCGTACTATTAATGAGCTCGACTACCTCAAAAAGAAGTCCTTCAAGATGGCCTTTTAGTCCGGTTCCGAGAATTCCATCGATAATGGTAAAAGGACCGGGCGAACTCGCAAAAAAGTTCTGAAGGTCGGAAATCGTTTCTAGGTGAACCAATTTGGCTTTAAGCCGTTTTAGAATTTGAAAGTTGCGAAGCGTACTTCCTTTATAATGTTCCTCGCCATGAAGATGAAAGATGCGAACCTTTCTATCCATTCCCATGAGTCGGCGAGCCACTACGAATGCATCACCTGCGTTGTTTCCTTTGCCCGCAAAAACGAGGATCTCTGTCGATCGGCCCGCGTTGGGAAAGTTTTCCAATAGAATCTGGCTCGCTGCGCGGCCCGCGTTCTCCATTAAAATGAGGGCGTCGAGTCCATATTCCCGATCAGCAACCTCATCCAATGAGCGCATCTCCTCGCTGGTGCAAATTCTCATTTGTGCGCTGCTTACTTTATCATTCATTAAATTATTCACAAATTATACCTCAAGGAGCAATCAGTGCCGAAACCATTTCGCGAACCGCGCGTTCCATTCCTACTAAAGCCGCGCGGCAAACGATTGCGTGTCCGATATTGTACTCGGCGATGAGTGGCTTCGCCATTTCGTCTTCGAGCTCAGCAACAGCACGCACGTTTAAATAATCAAACCCATGTCCTGCGTGCGCACCCATTCCTAGTTTTCTAGCTTCGAGCGCGGCTACGCGGATCTTTTTAAGAGCAGGTTCGATTCTCTTCGTTCCTTTGGGGCCCGTTTGAGTGGCTAAGCAATAAGAGCCCGTATGCAGCTCCACCGCATCGGCGCCTAACTCTGCACTGAGACGCACCGATTGAATCATCGGCTCGATAAATAGGCTCACTTGAATTCCGTTCGCCTTCAATGCTTTGACTACAAGAGAAAGTCGCTTAAAGTTGGACTTCACGTCAAGACCGCCCTCGGTCGTTACTTCCATTCGCTTCTCAGGAACCAAGCATACCCAGTCGGGATTTACTTTGGAAGCAAACCGAGTCATCTCTGGCGTGGCCGCAATTTCGAGATTAAGCAGAAGCTCCAAGTGACTTCGAAGTAGCTTTACGTCGTTATCTTGAATGTGGCGACGATCCTCGCGAAGGTGTACCGTAATCTGCCCAGCTCCCCCTGCCTGCGCCAACTGTGCTGCCTCTAGAATCGAAGGATACTGTGTTCCGCGAAGTTGCCTGAGTGTGGCGATATGATCGAGATTTACACCCAAACGTGGAAGAACGATCGAAGTTTGAGTCATCGTTTAACCTAGGACTTTCTGAATCGATTGGGCAACCTTCTGAGCGATGATCTGAATCTCGGCAACATCGGGGCCTTCTGCCATAACGCGAGCAAGGGCCTCGGTGCCAGAGTATCGAACGAAAATTCTGCCGCGACCTTTCAGTGCGGCTTCCGCCAGAGCAATCTCGTTTCGAATCTCTGCATGATCCTCGAAAGGTTCTTTACGCGATACACGAACGTCGTTTCGTACTTGAGGAAAAAGTTGAATTGCTTTCTTGAGCTCAGAGAGAGGCTTCCCTGTTCGGCGCATGGCTTCGAGCACTTTAAGTGCCGCCACGATGCCGTCTCCTGTGGTCGATTGATCTAAGAAAATAAGATGCCCCGACTGTTCACCGCCCAAATTAAACGAGCCCTTTCTCATCGCCTCGACTACATAGCGATCACCCACTTGGGCGCGCACCATTTGAATGCCTTGGGACTGAAGGCTTAACTCGAGTCCGATATTAGACATGGGGGTGGTTACCACGGTGCGATTTCGTAACGAACCCTCTGCGGCCATCTGAAGTGCGCACAATCCGATAATTTGGTCTCCGTCAACGATCTCGCCATTCTCATCCGACAGTATGCAGCGATCCCCATCGCCATCGAGTGCAATGCCGATATCGGCTCTAAATTCACGAGTAGCGCTGGCCATCGTTTCCGGATGAAGCGCACCACAGCTTTCGTTAATATTCAGACCGTTGGGTTTTACGCCTAGGCGCACCACTTCTGCACCGAGTTCTTCGAACACCAAAGGAGCCACTTTATAGCCCGCGCCGTGAGCGCAATCGAGCGCAATACGGAACCCCATCAAATCCAAATCCTTCGGGAAAAGTGACTTCAAAAATACAATGTAACGGCCCGAAACATCGTCAATTCTAAACGCCTTTCCCACAAGATCTCCGGTAGGCCTAAGGTGATCGATCTCTTTGCTCGTTACCAACCGCTCGATCTCGCTTTCCATCTCGTCAGGCAGTTTGTAGCCATCGGCAGCGAAGATCTTAATTCCGTTATCATGGTAGGGATTGTGCGATGCAGAGATCATAATTCCAGCATCGGCCCTCATACTTTGGGTCACAAAAGCTACGCCGGGAGTAGGCAATGGCCCAATCAAGATCACATCTGCTCCCATGGAGCAAATTCCTGAAGCAATAGCGTTCTCGATCATATACCCGGATAGGCGAGTATCCTTTCCAATGACAATCTTCGCTCTTCGTATGGGGCGATTGGACTCAAGCGACTTCAGTCCGAGAGGATGCGAATGAAGGCTGGACGGACGTGAGAGTAAGACATGAGCCATCGCTCTGCCTACAGACATCGCTACTTCTGCAGTCATCGGATATTGATTCGCAAGGCCACGAATTCCGTCTGTTCCAAAAAGTCTCTCGCTCGCCATGTTTTCCTTTGCTGCGCTAGTAGAGCGTCACATTTA
>CANJNU010000068.1 GCA_947475645.1 Bacteriovoracaceae bacterium
GATTCGGGCACGCACACGGGCTTCGAGAATCTCGGCTGGAACACTTTTATCACTTTCAAATAGATGCGCAAACTGGGCCACCCAACCTTCGACTCGATGTCTCAGATCTTGTGTGGCTCCATCGACTCCACCCTGAACTACACGTCCCGAACGCCTCATTTTTGCGCGAGCGCCCGCCCGACGCCGTCGCCCCTTTTGGGGGTCATAAAAATACATCACCCCCGCGCCTGCACTCGCGCTTGCCACTAAACTCAAAGCCGTTCGTTTTTGCATACATTTCTCCTTTTGCTCAAAGTGATCAAAGTGAGAAGATGCAAATGATTGGCCGAACTCAGTCTTCGCCTAAGATTTGACGAACCGCCAATGAAGCTAACTGCAAACCAAACGCCCCCGTAAGGAAGCTTGCATTTCCCCAGATTAAACTGCGGTTATCACAATTAAAAAACTCGTTGTCTTTTTGAGGGCAAACACAGCGAAAGCCTTTTCCACCATCATAATGAAGATCCAACGGCTTACGGGGCGTTTCCATACTGTACACAGCCGTTACACCGAAATGACCTTGCCCTTCGGCAGGAAATCCATAAGTCGACCGCAGAATTTGCCGTACCGAACGCGCCAGAGAATCGTTTGTGGTTTGGGCCAGATCCGCCACACGAATCATCGAAGGATCCATTCGGCCCCCCGTTCCCATAGAAGAAAGGATCGGAATTCCCTTTCTTCTACAGTGATCGATTAAATGACACTTAGAGGTAATACTGTCGATGGCATCGACCACCAAATCAGGCACGAGCTCAGGATGGGTTTCACGATCCGTAACCAAAACTTCGTCTGCCAGTCGCTCGTTATAAAAATTTACAACCGCTGTAACCTTTGCCCCTGGATTGATTTTCCGAAGACGGTCGGCCATTACCTCGGCTTTTTTCTCACCCACCCGCCCATTCAACGCGTGGAGCTGCCGATTAAAGTTCGTAATACAAATCTCATCGAAATCCACAAGAGTAAGTTTTCCTACTCCCGAGCGCGCAAGCGACTCAGCTACGAACGAACCCACCCCTCCTAATCCAATCACCATCACATGGGCGTTCATCAGGCGAGCCATGCCCGTATCACCCACCAATCGTCCCATTCGATCAAACCGGCGATGAAGACGATAAGCCTCGAGTTCTGCTTCCGTCATGGGCAACAAGGGGGGTGGCGACAGGGGCGCTGGAGATAATAAGTCAATGGGAAGGGTCTGATCAGACATGACGCACCCCTTAACACCTCTCCCTAGAAAAACCAAGAAGTGGCAGAAAAATGACTTAAGATCCGCAGAGAAACTCCGATAGGCCTTTAGAACTAGCCCATTCAGCTATTGAACCTCTTAATTGAGAAAGGAGACCGGGACATTGGAACCTTTGGAATTGACGATCGACCTCAATACAAGCCCTGGAATTCTTCTCATTAGTCTGAAAAAAGCTTCTACTGCTTTACCGGGTGCCCCTGATCTCATTCAGGTCGCTCGCACACTCAATAATCACCCCGGGCATCTGGTCATCCATTCGGAGGCTTCAACCGAATTAGATGACCAATGGTCGTACTATGTTCTCTTACTTTCTGAATTAGCGACGCATTTTCACCGTCAAATTCGATTTATCGGTCCCGGCTCGAACGAGCTCAGTCAGTGGATCGAGTCGAAAGGCGGATCTTACGAGTTTAAAACCTGTGACAGCGTAGAATTGGCGATCGATGAACTCGAAGTCCAATTCGCCGCCTAAGAAATGACAAGGAGAGCCTTTGACATGAGTTTCGCCAGCACCCGTAAAGCCACCCTATTCGGTTTCAATTGGTTTGCTATTCTCGTGGTATCTGCAGCATTGCTGAGCACGAGCGCTCGCGCTGCCGATCCAAAGTCGGCGCCTGCAGCAACCGAAACAAAGGCAAAAGAAGCTACAAAAGATGTGCCCGAACCCAGTCTCGATTTCCCAAAAAAAGGCGATGTCTGCATTCTGAGCGCCTCGATGAATCGCATAGGAGATAACGTTCCATCCGAGCTGGTCGAGCTTTCTTGCGACGGGGGAGCTCCCAGGGTGCAAGCCCGTGACGGAAAAAATCAAGACGTAAACCAAACGCTCTCGCGTGAACTCGCGTCTGCCAAAAGGGCGGGATGGAAGATCGGTCAATGCAGTTACGTTAACGCATTCAATCCTGAGCGCGGACCCTACTCTTATTTCGACTTCAAAAAGATGATCTGCATTCTGAATCGCTAATCTCTGGACAGCGCGTTCAGTCGTAGCAGCGGCGTCATAATCTGCGCGAATCGCCCTATAGCGCGGTGCGCGTCGTTATTTTCAGATCCAAGTACTTGCCAACGGCACTCCGGCCGTGACAGTTTCTTGTGTACCTATGATGAAAATAAAATCGATGTTTCTAATCGTGGCACTCACTTCTCTTAGTCTTTTGGCCGCATCGAATAGCGTCCAAGCCTACACGTTCGATAGCGAAGTTCCCGAGAACCTTCGCAACGAAATTACGCGTGACATGGCATTCATCGGTTCGATTCAAGGCACCAGCGAAAGCCCACTTCACAAAGAAATTTTTGGTGATGTGAACGGCAAGAAGTACGTGGCATTTTTTGAATCGCGCGTCACTGCTATTGGCCTCGACGATTGTGGTGGCGGTAAGCCCGTGGCCTGCGTGATTCCTTATATCGATTCGTCGCGCATCTGGCTTACGCCCAATTATATTAAGTTTGACCACCCTCAGATCGCAAAGATGATGGTGGTATTTCACGAAGCTCGTCACACCGAAACGAAGAACCGTAACTGGCCCCACGCTCACTGCCCCACTCCGTTCGTGGACGCACATGGCAACGAAATTAAGTCCATCTGGACAGGTTCAAGCCTCGCTGGCGAACCAGCGTGCGACTCGGTTTCACGCGGGTCTTACGGATCGTCTACTATTATGTTGAAGAACGTTTCGAAGTTCTGCACCAGCTGTAATGAAAAAGTAAAAACCGATGCCGGT
This sequence comes from Bacteriovoracaceae bacterium, assembly GCA_947475645.1. Lineage (GTDB taxonomy): Bacteria > Bdellovibrionota > UBA1018 > UBA1018 > UBA1018 > CANJNU01. The sequence goes on from CANJNU010000068.1 coordinate 3,007, forward strand.
ATTTTCGCTGACGACCAAATGCAACGAATCACCGGTAAAAGTGCTCAAGCCGAAATGAAGAGAGATCTCTACTCCGCTCCATTCGAATTAGGAAACGACCTCTAGTGGCTAGGCATTTAAATTTAAAATATCATTCTCCGATGATCGCATTTGTGTTGGTATTCGGAGGGATTGTTTACTTAAGCTTTAAACATACCCCCGAAGCCACACTTCCCCCAAAAGAAGTGGGAACGACGACAGTCTCACCCGATCAGATTTTATTAGGGGCCGCGGCACCTGCTCATCGCACTTTGCTCTTAAACATTACACCCACAGCAGTGGATGTAAAAAAGCTCGAAACCCTCAATCAGATCATTGCCAATCGAAATGATAACGACCCAAGAATGGACTCCGAACTTAAGCAGCTGTCTCCCACTGCTAAGAGGCTATTTCGAGATCGTTACCAAGGCCTAAAAGATGAACAACGTAATGCGCGAAGTACCGTCGTATTCGTCATGGGCAGAGAAATTCAAGACCTCAACGATGTCGAATTCATGCATGAGGTTCTAACCGAATCTCCTTGCCATAGCCTCGAAAACTGTAAGTCGATTGCAGGATCGGGTCGAAATGAACGCGAGTCGCACTTCGAAGGACTGGATGAAACCACTTTGGCCCTGCCGCAGATTCATGCCTTGAAGGGATTGCAAAGGGTCGCCCAAGACTCCACTCAGGCCCACGATCTCGTCATTCGCGCGCGCGCCGAAATCCAAGCAGCCAAACAGTCGTCCGTGCCCAAGGTTGCAAAGATGGCCGAGGAGATTGAGAAGTCTTGGATCGCTCAATGAAACACCCGTTCTCTGGGTTACCTGAGCAGACTTATAGTGTCCTCTTCAAGAGAATCCTCCCCTTCACTCTCGTCATTACAGCGGTAATGATTGCTTTAGACACTCAGCTCAAGAACTCAGAGTTTGCGCCCTTAGGCATACTTTCGCTTCAGTTCGCGCAAACTCCAGAGGCGGTTCAGACGCTCTTTTCAAGATGGACCGGAACAAGCCAGGTCGTTCTTCACTTTAGCCTTGGCCTCGACTATCTCTACATGGTCACCTACGCCCTCGCCATAAGCTTAGGATGCGTGCTGGGCGGCATCAAGCATCCTCGCTTTCAGCGCTGGGCCCATGTACTGGCGTGGTTACTGATCGTAGCTGCGTGTCTCGACGCGATTGAGAATGCGGCATGTATCGCAGCAATCATATCGGGTCCAACTGAGCTCACTACTGCGATTACGTATCGCTTTGCGGGCTCGAAGTTTTTCATAATTGGGCTAGGCCTAATTTTTGTAATCTGGGCGAAACTAACGCCCGCAAAAAAACAAATCTAAACCAGCTTGCCAGAAATCTTGAATGCTCGGAGCTTCTCAAGATCGGAAGTAATATCAATTCCTTTTTGGGCTAGCCACACGTCATTATAATAGGTGGCCAAGTAGCGATCACCCGGATCACAGATTAAAGTCACAATCGATCCGCACTCCTCGCGCTGAATCATTTCGATCGCAAGCATGAAACTTCCCCAAACATTGGTGCCGGTCGATCCGCCAAATCTCTTACCCGTCAGCTCCTCGAGAAAGCGCATGGTTGCAATCGACGCAGCATCGGGCACCCGCATCACTCGATCGATCACACCACAGATAAACGAGGGCTCGACGCGCGGCCGTCCAATTCCCTCGATGCGCGAAGCCGTATTCAAGGTAATCTCGGAATCACCCGATTGAAAATAATCGTAGAAAACTGAGTTTTCTGGATCGACCACGCAAACCTGGGTGTCCAGTTTTTGATATCTTGCGAAGCGTCCAATCGTAGCAGAGGTTCCCCCGGTTCCTGCACCACAAACGAACCAACTCGGCACAGAATGTTTCTCCTGATTCATTTGCTGAAAAACAGACTCGGCAATATTATTGTTCCCTCGCCAATCGGTAGCTCGCTCTGCGTAAGTGAACTGATCCATGAAGTGCCCACCCGTCTCCACCGACAAACGGGTCGACTCAGAGTACACACGAGATGGGTCGTCCACGAGATGTATCTTTCCACCCTGAAACACGATCTGCGCAATCTTTTCGGGCGAAGTCGTCGCTGGCATCACCGCAATGAAGGGAAGGCCCAAAATACGCGCGAAATAGGCCTCAGAAACCGCGGTTGATCCCGACGAGGCTTCGATAATTGTCGTATCTCGGTCGATCCAACCGTTGCAAAGCGCGTAAAGAAAGAGCGAGCGCGCCAAGCGGTGCTTTAAGCTTCCGGTTGGATGGGTAGACTCGTCCTTCAGATAAATATCAATTCCCTTCAGTACGGGAAACTCTAACTTCAGAAGATGAGTGTCAGCTGATCGATTAAAGTCAGCCTCAATTTTCTGAATCGCTTCACTTACCCATGCGCGTTTGGCCATGAAGTGAAGGTGACACGTTCCGGTTTAACTCGCAACCTCTGGCCAAATTTCAAGCAACGAGATCAAAAGTGCGGCAAACACAGGTCCCAAAAAAATTCCAGGAAGCCCCAAAGTATGAAGTCCACCCAAGATCACCAACAAGCTCAGAAGGGGGTGTAATTCAGAGCGCCCCTGCAGCACCCAAGGGCGAATCCAATTATCCACTACGCTTGCCAACAGTCCAAAAGCGGTCATCAGAAGCATTCGCTGAGTCTGTCCCTTTAAATAGAGGTATACGGCGCCCATAACCCAAACGGGAGTACAACCCAAGAGCGGAAGCCAGGCAAAAACAAATGTAATGCCGCCAGCTAGGAACGCTCCTGGAACCGACAACACCAGATAAGCGATCAACAGAACGGTGGCCTGCCCCAAAGCAGCAAGCACACTTGCCATCACTAC
>CANJNU010000069.1 GCA_947475645.1 Bacteriovoracaceae bacterium
GTGGAACAAGTGACCGAGCGACACTTGAAGGGGCTGAGGTATTTAGCTGAAGAAAAGAACCTAAAAAAATACTGGGTGGTTTCGCTCGATCCCATTCGTAGAAGAGTTGGTGAGATCGAGATCATCCCCTGGAAAGAGTTTCTTGCCGCACTTTGGGCGGAAGAACTATTTCGGTAATACGCATCCGCCGGTAAATGCCGACGAAGAGAAGTCGGTCGTGAATGATCCCGTCAGGCCGTCGGCCTCGACGCCGATTTCGAGCTTATGAGAAGCGTTGTTTCTGCGGTCTGAGCACAGGTGCAAAATATAATGACTGTTGGCTTCGTTCTCGATTTCGTCGGCCACTTTAGTAAAAGCTTCGCCCAGCTGAGTGTAGTCGGTGGCAGCGAAGTATCCCGATTTTCCAAGCTGTTTCAGTACTGCTTCGTCGTATTCGGCACCCACGCCCACCGTAAATACGGCTGTTTTTGAGCGTTTTACGGCGTTTACTGCTTGGTCGCGTGTGGCGCGCTGAGCGCGATCGGTTCCGTCGGTGAAGACGACCACCGAACCATTGTAGATCGATTCGCGATGAAGTTGAGAATCCTGAAGCACTTGCGCATCCATCGAAATCACTGCGTTCCAGACGGCACCGTATAAGTTCGTGGTGCTGTCAGAACAATAACTTCCCGGGCACGAAATCGAATCGATGGCGCGCTTCAAGCTCGCCGCGTCGTTTGAAAGGGCTGCGATTTTATGAATCTCAGTATTTCCGTCAAACGAGAAGATGGCCACTTTTCGGCTTTGAACGCTTTCAGGCGGAATGGCCGAATCGATAAACTTTTTGGCCGAGTCTTTCAGGGTGGTTAACTTACCCGATGCAGTCACACTTCCTGATAAATCGATCAAAAGTAGGATTTCAGAAACATAAGCCTTGTTTGAACTGACGGTAGCGGCTGCGGCTTCAAACTTTGAAATATCTTCGCCGTCTTGCTTAATTCTAAAATCAGCGGCTTGCAGATCGCCTACAGGATCTCCACTACAGTGGGTGACTTTAAAGCCAACACTCACCAATGCGGGTTGGTCGACCGACTGACTTTCGGGAATGATCTTAAAACAGTCGTTGGCATCGGGCTTCAGAATGCAGGCTTGAGTGAAAAGCGAAGTGGCCAAAAGCAGAGGTAATAAGCGGGAATTGGGATTTCTTTTCATAGGAACTCCTTAAAAGTTATTGCGCGTTTAAAGTGTCGGAAAGCCATTTTTGCATTTGCTGGTAGTACGATCCTTTTGGGAAAACACGTTCGCACCGCGAGCAGAAAAAGAAGTCGTCGTTACTGAGCAGCATGTCTTTTCCGATGCGCTCTAAGATTTGATGTCCCTTGACGGGAAGAAGTGCGTGGTTGCATTGCAGGCAAAGTGAGAAAAACCCTTTGCCAGCACTGACCTGTTCGCGCAGGCCCAATAGATGCAGCAGCTCGCGCAGCTGTGCGCCGTAACCCTGAGATCGAAGAAGGTGCCTGGGGTGCGGAAATTCGGGTTGAGACGTTACCCATACGCGGCCGTCGTTGATGTCGGCCTCGCACACGGTATCCAGTCCTACCATGCGCAAGTGCTTGGCGAGCTGGCCTAACTCGGGGGTAACCGCCAGGCGAATGGACGTAGGATATTTGGGAACGACGAACATGCAGAAGCACTCCTGGATACAGACTTAGCGAAGAGTGTGCCAACTTTAACGCAAGGTGCAACAGGGTGAGGAGTGACTGAAGCGATGTTTGATGAGCCACCGAGGATGGAAAAAGCGCGTGAACTGTCATAATTCTGAAAACTGCCCAAAAAATCGACGGTCTCCCTTTGCTTCACACTTGAACGCAGGGGGCATGGCCTTTACATTGGCCCCCAAATGAATGCAACGAAGACGCCCACGCTCGGTATTCCTAAAGAATCTATTCCCGAAACTCGGGTGGCCCTTTCTCCCGATTCGGCAAAGAAGCTGATTCAAACCTACGGGGGGGTTATCGTTCGGGTTGAATCGGGTGCAGGCGTGGCATCGGCATTTCCAGACGACGCTTATGTACAGGCGGGTTGCCAGATTGTGAGCAGCGCAAAAGAGGCCTTCGCTGCCGACATCGTGTTGAAAATGAATAAGCCCACGACGCAAGAAATTGCTCAGTTTCAAAAGGGCGCAATGCTATTGTGTTACATGGAGCCTTTTAAAACCGACGGAACCCTCGAAGCACTGAACGCTGCTGGCGTAAGTGCCTTCTCGATGGAACTCATTCCTCGCACCTCTCGTGCGCAATCGATGGACGCGCTTTCCTCGCAAGCAAATATTGCCGGATATCGTGCGGTAATCGAAGCCGCAGCTCAGTATCCTCGTTTTTTTCCTGTAATGATGACTTCGGCTGGATCGGCTAAAGCAGTACGCGTGGCAGTTTTAGGGGCAGGCGTTGCGGGCTTGCAAGCCATCGCAACCGCACGACGCTTGGGTGCGCAGGTCGAAGCCTTCGACGTTCGGCCCGAAGTAAAAGAACAAATTCTTTCGTTGGGTGCAAAGTTTATGGACTTAGGCCTTCAAGAAGAGGGCACGGGCCAAGGCGGGTACGCCAAGGCACTGTCTGAAGAAGGGCAAAAGAAGCAGCAAGCCGCACTGGCGGAGCGCTTGAAAAAATTTGACGTGGTCATTACCACTGCCAACATTCCTGGAAGGAAAGCGCCGATCTTGGTAACCGAGTCTGCGGTTCAGGGAATGCGCGCTGGATCGGTAGTGATTGACATGGCTGCCGAAAACGGCGGCAATTGCGCCTACTCGGAAGCGGGTAAAACCATTGTGACGGCTCATGGTGTGAAAATTGTGGGAGTGACGAACTTCCCTGCGCTGGTTCCCTTCGATTCAAGTTCGTTCTACGCCAAAAACTTAGTGAACCTTTTGGGCTTAATGCTGAAGAAGGATAAAGACACGGGCGCAGTCAGTGTATCAATCGATCTGAACGACGACATTCTTGCGGCGAGCCTAATGGCTCACGAAGGTGTAGTTCGATTTCAAAAGAAATAAGGGGAATTACCATGGAATCCATGTCGCCAACGATGCTGGGACTGACCGTATTCGTGCTGTCTTGTTTTGTGGGCTATCACGTAGTTTGGGGAGTTACCCCAGCCCTTCATACGCCACTGATGGCGGTAACGAACGCGATTAGCGCCATTGTAGTGGTGGGTGCAATTTTGGTGGCAGGACACGCCGCAAGCGGTACCGAAAACTTTTCGATGAGCCTGATTGCTCTGGTTGGTTTTTTTGCCGTGGTATTGGCATCGATTAATATTTTTGGTGGCTTTGTGGTAACTAATCGCATGTTAGCCATGTTTAAAAAGAAAAAGTAACCGGGAGCCTTAACCATGATTCAAAACTCAGACCTTTTTGCGCTTTCTTACTTGGTGGCCACGGTACTTTTTATTTTAGGATTGAAGGGCCTGAGTTCTCCTAAAACCGCGCTTCGCGGTAATTTACTGTCGATGGTGGGCATGGGAATCGCGCTTGTTGCGACCCTTTTAAATCCACAAGTGACCACTTACGGATGGATTATTGCTGGCCTTTCGTTGGGCGCACTGATTGGCATCGTTTTGGCCATTCGAATTGATATGAAGTCGATGCCGCAATTGGTGGCAGCCCTTCATAGTTTTGTGGGCTTGTCGGCAGTATTGGTGGCAGCAGGAACGTTCCTGCTTCATCGCGAATCAGGCGAACTGAATGGCGTTCTGCTGGCTGAAATAGCCGTGGGAAGTTTTATTGGCGCCATTACTTTTACCGGATCGTTAATTGCTTTTGGCAAACTGCAAGAACTGCTGAGTTCTAATCCCTTGGTTTTTAAGGGGCAGCACTACTTAAATGCGTTTTTGGCAGTGGTAATGTTCGCGTTGGCCGCAGTATTTGTAAGCAATCAAGACTTCACCCTGTTTTTGTTGATGACTGCAATTGCATTGGTGTTGGGCTTTCTCTTGGTATTGCCCATCGGCGGCGCCGATATGCCCGTAATTGTGTCGATGCTCAACTCGTACTCGGGTTGGGCGGCGTCGGCGACGGGCTTTACTTTGGGCAATACGCTTTTAATTTCTACGGGTGCGCTGGTAGGAAGCAGCGGCGCCATTTTGTCTTACATTATGTGTAAGGCCATGAATCGTTCAATTTTTAGTGTTGTTCTGGGGGGCTTTGGCGGCGAGGCCGCGGCTGCGTCGGGCGATGACAGCAAGGCCAAGAAGGGCGTGAAGTCGGCTTCGGTAGAAGACCTGGCCTTCATGCTTGAAAACGCACAAAAGGCTGTGATCGTTCCCGGATACGGAATGGCAGTAGCTCAAGCCCAACATGCGATTAAAGAAGTGGTCGAGGTTTTAACCCAAAAGGGTGTCGATGTGAAGTTTGCTATTCACCCGGTGGCCGGCCGTATGCCGGGGCATATGAACGTGCTGTTGGCCGAGGCTGATATTCCGTACGACATTGTGCATGAGATGGAAGACATCAATACCGACTTCTCGTCGACCGATGTGGTTTTCGTAATTGGCGCAAACGATGTGATTAACCCCGCGGCAAAAACCGACAAGTCGAGCCCGCTTTATGGCATGCCAATTCTTGACGCTTACACAGCGAAGCATGTGTTCGTGAGCAAACGCTCAATGAAAGCCGGCTACGCAGGGGTGGATAACGAGCTGTTTTATTACGATAACTGTTCTTTGGTTTTTGGCGATGCGAAGGGAACATGCGAGCAACTCGTTCGCGCCTTGAAGAACGCCTAAATACGAAATTAGACTTGATAAGGCAATATTTGCCGACTTTTCTGTGCTGATAGTTTGCGTCACACTAGTTGAATGATCAGCAAAATTCGTTGGGACATCTTGGCTTGGTGTTTAATCGCTGGCACTGCAAGCTTTTGCATTACGGTGTGGGCGAATGAGGTTGATCTAGGCGCGCCCCACTGTGAAGTAGTTTGGGATACGCAGCAGGTGCCCCACCTTCATGCTTCGAACCTCAACGACGGTTGGTATTGCTGGGGTAAGTTACATGCCCGCGAGCGCGGATTTCAAATGGATTTTATGCGCAGAACCGCGCAGGGACGTCGAGCCGAAGTACTTGGGTATTCGGCGATCTCGACCGACTTTATGATGCGACTTTTAGGCCTTGAGGCGCAAGGATTGCGGGTCTATGACGGACTTTCGCCTCAGGGAAAACAGCTGCTTCAAAGTTATGCTCGCGGTGCGAACTCTGCGTGGAACGAGGCTCGTGCATTGGGAAAGTGGGGTTATGAGTTTAACGAGTTGGGTTACACCCCAGAACCCTGGTTGCCCGAACAAAGCCTAATGTTAATGATGCTTCAGTCGTTTGATCAAACTCGTAAAGGATTTGAGCAAGATTTTAAAGAGCAAGCTTGGATTGAACGCTTTGGCCTTGAAGAAACGAAGCGACTTTTCTCGGATCATGAAGTTCCCTGGCTAAGTACAGTGCTGCACGAAGGCGAGTATCAAAAAAAAGGGAGCACTTCGAACTCGGGTGGGCAGCACGCTTCAGTTAAGTCGCATTCGCCGTCAGGGCAGTGGACCGATCCGTACGCCTTCTTAGGAAACCCCGAAGGGCAAGGAAGTAATAACTGGGTGATTGGGCCTAAAAACTCAAAAACAGGAAATGCTTGGCTTGCGAACGATCCGCATTTAGGTATGAAACATCCGCCCTTTTGGGTCTTGGCGCACCTTTCGTTTGGCGCTGACCTTCATTCGAAGAATGAAACGAATGGAATGGATGTGATGGGCGTAAGCCTGCCCGGCGTGCCGTTGATTGCAAGTGGCGCCAA
>CANJNU010000070.1 GCA_947475645.1 Bacteriovoracaceae bacterium
CGAGCAGCGCATCGTGCATTTTTGTGAGGAGCTGCTTTTGGGATTCGAAATAGTGCTTTTCGAGAGCGTTCCAGAAATCCTTAAAAACATGAGCATAAACAAGTACTTGACCAGTGTGATCGAGCGCCCAGGCACCCACCTGCGAGATCACGTTATGGCGGAATGCCTCTCGCTCTTTGTGGTCTGTGGGGGCGGTAACGATCTTCTCGAACTCCTCGATGAGCGTGTAGTCGGGGTCTTCGAGCTTTCCGGTAATGGGGTTCTTTTGCTTCTCTTTTTTGAGAGCCAAAGAGATCTGTTGGACATACTTCTTAAGAAAGTCTTCCCATTGGGCAGAGTCGTAAAGCCCCATCGAGTCGCGTACTTCTCGGTCGATTACGTTTAGATATTCATTGCGAACCATCGAAACAAACTCTTCAGCATCGTGATAGCCGTCTTTGACCTCTTGCTTAAGAAACTCGTATTCGCTGACATGTTTTACGAACTCTTCGAGTTCGCGTAAAACGGCCAGGGGCGAGAGACAGGGGAATTCGGCATTTTGAGAAGCATCGAAAAGAATCGATTTAATCTCACGCGCCGATGCTCCGATGCGGCCCTCATAATACGGAACATTATTGTATTCGTCGCGAATGAGCTGAATGTTGGCTTTTAAGATTTTACGTTCTTCGAGGTTGAGCGATGCAGGTACCTCGCCCGAGTCGTAAATTCGAATTTTCTCGAGTGGCGTCAGATTTCCTACCAAGGCACTGACATGAGGCGGGTAGTTGATGCTGTTTGGCTTTTTGAGTCGTGTGAGTACCGACCACAGAGCGGCCACCCAAGCTACATGGGGCGATACGGGTTTTTCTCCGGCCATTTGTTTGAGTTGAACTTGGTAAATTTTCTGTTCTTCACGTACCGACAGTAAGTAAGGCACGCGAATAAGCTCGATTCGCGCCTTGAAGCTCATGAAGTCGGGGAATTCTTTAAAACCATCGAGCTGAAGTTCGTTGGTCGAGCCAATCAAAACGATATCGAGGTACGCAATACTCGTTCCAATATTGACGAATCCTGTTTCGCAAGCTCCCAGTAAGTACTTGTACGAGTCGACAGGGCGCTTCAGTAAATCGCTGTATTCGATAATGCCGCGATTACCGTCAATTAAGTCGCCGCTGAGCGAGAAGAGATTGAGGCCGTGAAGGGCAGGAGGAAGTGCTGAAAGATTCTTGTTATAAGACAAGAGCTGGTACTGTGCATCGACATGCATTTGCGGTTCGATCGTTACGAGCCCGCGACGATAACGACGAGCAAAGTAGAACCGCTCGACTTGAATGTGCTGTAAAACTTTTTTGAAGTCACCGTGGTGAGCCGTTAGCATTGCATCGGCAATTTGTCGGCAGCGATGACAGAGTTCGCCTCGAGTGAGGTAGAGCGGCATCTTTTCGTAGGTTTCTTTGGCCTTCGCTGAACCCAAAAGTTTCTCGAGAAAACTGAAGCGCTGCTCATGTGGAATAATCAGGAAGGGGTGATCTCGCAGCTCGCAAGGAATTCGGGCAGTGATTTCTTCGTCGGCCAGCTTTGCATAGCTGGTGTCTGCGTCGCGGGTGCCACTGTAAGCCGTAGCCGTGGTAATGCCGATGTTCCCTTTGGTGACTCGATCGGAAGGAAAGATCCAGTTAAAGGTATAAAGAGCGCCGTGGTGGCTTTCTTTTGAATACTGCTCCATTCCCGACATCAGCGCGTGTGCCATCGAGCTCTTAGCGCTGCCGTTGGGGCCGTGAAGCAAGATCAGTTTATTGTTAATTCCTTGGCGGCTGTAAGTGCGAAGGGCGCGATAAATTCCGTTTTGAACGGCTTCTTGTCCCACGACTGGCGACGCGAGTGTATCCACCGGGCGATCAAAAAGTTTAAAGCGCATTACCGGATGAGAGGAGGGTGCTGCGGCCTCGTTGACCTGTGTTTTTCCAAAAAAATCCATCATATCGGCTAAATAAGTGGCCGAACCGCGGCTTTGAAGTTCGGGATGTTCAGCGAATAGAGCCGCATACTCTTCGAACGAGAGAATTCTGCGATTATGGTCGAACTCTTTTTTAATTTGCTGATGAACGGAACTAAGAACTTCAGAAGACAAGATTGGAAACGAAGTTGTGGAGCTTCCTTGGGTCATAAGTGCGCGCCTCTAGTTTGAGCGTAGCACGAAAGGTCCCGTTTAGGCGGAGTGGGTTTTGGAGCGTTTCGAACGATTTTTTCGTTTGCCACGAGCTTTCCCCTTTTTTGCAGGAGCTTGCGGTTTCTCGAAGCGCATTCGGGGGTGCAGTGGGTCAATCAGCGAGGCTGCCACTGAGTGAATGGGGCCGAGCTTGCTTAAGTCCTTCAGGTGATGAATCGCTGCGTCGCGCACTAAGATCGCAGACGTATCGACGCGGCTATCAGGAATGATTGACATGGGGTAACCCAGGTCATCGCCTCCCGTGCGTAGGAAGTCGAGAGTGGCTACAGTGTAGTTTTTTTGGTCGTCAATGGGGGTGCCATCCTGCATCGTAATTTCGAGCAAGCGATTGGCTTCCCATGCTTCCAACTTTCCGTCTCCGTTCAGATCAGTCGAAGGTGCATTAGCTTCGGCGTGCAAAAGATTGACTCGAAGTCCAGAAATAGGAGGAAATCCTTTGGATCCACTTTCGGCCACGCGGAAAAGAATTTTCAGTTCCTTTCCTGTAACTGTCAACTTTACGACGGTATTGTCGAACGGAAGTACACGAAAAATGTCGCCGTAGGTAATAGCTCCTTGTTCAAGATTCGAACGAATACCTCCAGAGTTCATCAGGGCTGTATCTGCGTTCACGGCCTTGCGAAGTGCGTCGGCCACAAAATTACCGAGGGGAGATTCGTGAAAACGATCGTGATCGATGGGGCGTGCCGCCTCAGCGATGAATTCCTTCTTTTTTTCTGCTGAGCGAGCAATGACAGGTTCGAGTTGCTTTTGAATGATGGGATCGACGCCGATCGGTTTACCGTGAAAGTTGGCAGCCACCAAGGCGCCGCGGCCTGATTTGGGTGCGTTACGATCACCATTGCAGTCGTGTTGGTTCTTAAATACCTGAGTGCAAACCGGCACGGGCCCTTCGATGCGAGTGAGCTGAGGAAGTACCTTGTGGGCCTTTAAGTCAAAACTGAGGTAGATGATGTTGAAGTAGCGACCATAGGCGCCACCTTGCACAACTGGAACGCCTTCGATCCAATGGTGAACGACTTGGTGCGAATGGCCCGCGACTACCGCATCGATCGTGCCGGTTGGAAGAGCTTTGAGTAGCTGAACCATCTCGTCTTTCTTTCCGCATTCGCCGATCGGATCGGCCGGCTTGCGAATGTGGTGGGCGGGAGAGGCTCTTCCACGTTCACACTTCAGTCCGACGTGCGCAACAAGTACGACCACGTCAGCTCCTTCTTGTCTCAGTTTCGTGGCCTGATTGAGCGTAATGTCGCGGAGCTCTTTAAATTCAAGCGACCTAATGTTTACCGCCGAAGTGGTGCGGGGGGTTTCTGTTGTGGAGAGACCCACTACACCGACTTTTACTCTTCCGATTTGAAGAAGCGCGCGGTCGTTCAAGCCTGGGAGAAGATGACTTGCGAACTGTTGGCTGCTCTTATCGAAAATATTTGCGGAGAGGTACGGATATTTCGCCTGGCGAATGCGAGATTTAAGGGCGCCGAGTCGATCTGTACTCTCACCCGTGGCACTGGAATCGGGGCCATAATCAAATTCGTGGTTACCCACAGCAGCAGCGTTGAGTCGGGATGTATTGAAGAAATCAACCATAGGCGCGCCCTGAGCCAAATTGCTTTCGATCGAGCCCTGAAACTCGTCGCCCGCATCGAGCCACAAAAAAGCGGCGCCAAATTCTTGACGAACAATATTCACGTAAGAAGCAAGCGTTGCCACGCCGCCTGCCTGATAATTTTGTGGAGTGACGCCATCGGCTTCGCGCGACTTGAGTTCGAGGGGTGCAAGGTTTCCGTGAATGTCGTTCGTACCGAAGATGGCTATCGTTTCGACGTCTTTTCCGAAAATCTCGCGAGTGGGTCGATCTATGTTTGGATCTACATCGAGCAGCGCGCTTTCAGCGTCGGCTAAATTTGGCTCTTTTTCGATGGATTTAGGGGCATGAGTGCAGCTGGTTTGCAGAAGAATCAGCGCGAACGAAGTGGTCAGAAGAAGAGAGGTGATTCGTTTTGGAAAAAGCATAAGCATAGGTTTTGAAGCATGGACTAGAGGCGTCTTTTTTTGAATGAAAAACGTCACGCATTTGGCGAAAAAACCAACAAAACCCCTTGATCAGGTTTTTTGTTGGTTTTTTAGAGCAATGGTTTAAACTAAGAAACGAGGAGACTCAAACTATGCGCAGGACGCGCGTTTTGACAATCGCACAATATATTACAATAGCCCTTCCAATCGTAGGTTCTGCGTTAGGAATTCGCTATTTAGTTTTACACCCCAAAGGCGCCAACAAAGTCGATATCCCGCATGTTTCGAAAGAAGGAGTAACTGGGAACTCGAAGAAAGTGGCGAAGAAGGCAGATGTCGCTCCGAGTGGAGAGGACGACTCCGACGATTCGAGCGAGAATGCGGCTACTGCTGCAGCGCCGGTCGTAGTGGCCCAGCCCTCTGTACCCGCCCCCTCTGCATCCGCCCCGGTGGTTCAGGCAACGGCATCTCGCGAAAACGAGTGTAAATACGTTGAATACCGAGGATTGGGACCTCAAGACACCAAAGTGACCAAAGTAGAATGGTCACTGGTGATGGATCAGTTCCATGATTCGAAAGCCAAACTGCTTTCGTGGTTGGGAACTCATCAAAAAGATTTCTCCGACGGACAATATCAACTTTTAGAGAAGCAAGTGAAGAAGTTGAAGATTCAGCGGCCTCCGGCAGAGGAAGAGCCCGATCTTTCTTGGCGAGGAATTGGAATCTATACGCAAGCTCGCGATGGCGTGGATCCGATTCTTCGGGTAGGAAGCGGTCTGATTCAGCTGGTGGAAGCGGATCCGATTCGTGCTCGTTTTGAGATGATGCGAATGGTAGCGACGGCTTGGAGTTCCTGCGAAATTGCTCGCGTGGCCGGAGCTGACCCAACTCTAGCGAAGAATCCATTTAGTCCGATGTTGAGTTGCTTAGGAGTGGTCGAGTCGGGATGTGCGGCTGGAGGATACTCTGAGTCGGCATGGGCCCTGACCACAACTGTAGCTGCTTCATTGGCAACACCCAGTTGCAAAGTGGGCGCATTTTTTGAGCCGCAGGCGGCGCAGTGTTTGGATCCGTCGAAGTGGGTAGTAGCAGAAAGAATTCCGGCTTCACTGCCTAGCCCTGCTCCTACACAGGGTTTGATCGTTGAGAAGGCGACGCAATGATGATTACTTTTACAAGAACACTCAGTGGACTGGGGCTTCTCGGTGTATCGACTTTGTTGATGACGTCGGGTTGTTTGAGCACGCAAAATCAATCTCACATGGATGGCAATGCTGTGACTGCGTCGCCGGTGGTTGAAGCCTATTTCGAATTTCCAGGGCCGCTGGATCGCTGGGCTGGACCGCCTACCTGGATGATGCACGTTCAATTGAAGGATCAAGGCAGTCCCGAAGTTAAAATTACGCCGGACTTTGCGCGTTTTGAACCCTTGCTCACACCTCGAGTACCTGCTTCGACACTTTCGCTAGCGGCTTCAGTCGATGCGATGGCTCCCGTAAAACACCTTCCAAGCGAAGCGGCACGCGATGTGTTGAATCATTTAGCAACTGCCGTAAATA
>CANJNU010000071.1 GCA_947475645.1 Bacteriovoracaceae bacterium
CAGCTTCGATGCGTTTTTGATCAATCTCGCCCGGCGTATCTCGAACAGTTTTGTAAAACTTTCTTTGCGCATCGGCCAAATCGGATTGAGCGCTATTGAACGAATCAGCCGCCCAGGCGAGCCGCTCGCCTATCCCCGTGCCCAAGCCTACGGCCCCGAGACTCAACCCCATTAAAATCGCGGAAAATAATCTTCGCATTGCCTTCTCATTCTAACGCAAAAACCCAAAAGGGAGGGAGTCCTTTTGGGGAGGTCAACTTTGACACACTTGCGGGGATCTTGGATAAGCCTTAGCCTCACTGAAGGGGGATTCATGCGGGCTTCTATTATTCTTATCTTGCTTGCATGGATTCCTACTTCAGCGTTCGCGGCAAGCGTGACCGCACCTTGCACCAAAAGCAAAGACCCCGGACTACTTCGCTCTTGCTCAGAAGTTTTGGATGGGCCCACAGGCACTCTCGAACTTCTCAAAAAAAGAGTCAAAACTCAAATTGATGGCGACCCCAGCACACAGGCGAAGGGCTATTACCAAGAAGTCGACCCCAACATCACTCCATCACCCGGTACGTACTTCGGACCTACTCTTTGCAACCTAATCAAAACCGAATTTAACACGGAAGAAACCACTGCCGACCATCATGGTAAATCGTGCGGCAAATCAGTGGACTTCGAAGTGCACGCCCATTGGGAACATGGCGGAGGGTGCCTCACCGATGGATCAGTGACCATTATTCCTTTAAAACGCTGGAAGTCCGGCCCCCCAGAGGCCGAAGGCACTCTCGAGGACGGATACTTTCGGGGCGGACTGGTGGCTGCAACGAATTGCTATTATCAGGCGATTAAAAACGAAATTAAAACCTCGCAGGCCCTTCAAATCTTTTCCAACTCGGGCTGTAGCGCACTTGCTGACGACCTTCAGGGAATTCAATCGAGCTTCAAACAGACATCCAATTCGATTCAAAAAGAAATCGAAGCCAACCCGAATTCAAAAGACATCAATACGTGCGCCGTCGACAAGTTTAGCGGAAATGAAGGCGAAGTGGGCCCCCTTAAGCAAGCCGTGCAACACTTGTGTGCGGCCCGAATGGGAAGCGAAGGCCTTTTCAACCAGCTTGCCGCTTGTGAAGTGTTCGCCCGAGCCAGCCAAAGTTGGCTTACCGAAATGGGAAGCAGCGAGAAGCAAAAAATTTGGATTGAGCGCCTTTCTGTAAAAGTTGGAAGGGCTTGCGGCGATGAATGCAAGGAAGTGGTCAAAGCGAACACGTCTCATATGTCGGAGTGCTACTACGATGATCCCTCGGCCAACGACATCCGTGACTGCGCACTGAGGTGCTATCGCAGCAAGCTTCCTGGCTTCATTAAAACCGAAATCGAAAGACGTTGGCCCGCCGATGGTTCCAAGTGCAAGGAAGTTCTATGAAAAGATCAATCATTTCGGTCATTCGTCCTGATCTAGTTTTCTTCCTTGCGGCGCTCTCGCTTTTCTCTTCGGCCTGCAGCGACGACGACGCCCCTGCTGCTCCCGCCCCTCCAAAAACCGACTCAGCCCCGTCGTGCGGACCGCAAACCGTTCCGAAAGGCTGCGACTGCGTCAACGGAAGCAGCACTTGTCCCTCGGGGGCAGCTGGAGGCGGAGGTGCTGCGATGGTCCTGGCCAGTGGCGCTGCGGTAACTCAAGCTACGATCCAAAATCTGAAGTCTGCACGCGAACTGGTGGGACTGGCCGGAACCGGAATGCCCCTTTCTGGCACCACTCAATCAGCAGCAGCGTCGGACGGCGAATTGGGCCCCCTTCTGAAGAAGAAGCTCGAGTCCACGAGTGCCCACGGCAACGCCCCCAAAGGCTCGAGCAATCGAGGCCAAGGCTCGAACGGAAACAATGGCGGCGCATCGGGATTTGGGCTTGGGTCGCTTTTTGGGAACGATTCGGGAGCTGGAAAAAACTTAGGGAACGAACCCCAAGGAGTTCCTTCACCCAGCTCTGAAGCAGCAGGATCGGGAGCTTACGCCGCAGGAAAATTGGGCGACGGACATGGATCCGGCTCGGGAACCCCCGATCCATTTGGATCTCTTGCCGAAGGAGTTCCCTCGGAGGGTTCTGCGAGCGCTGAACATGCGCAATTTGGGCAATCTGCGAAAGACGGTCTTACTTCTGCCTTTACCCCCGGAACCACCGACCCCGAAGACTACTTCACTCGCACCCACCTCAACGACAGTCTCTTCAAAACAGTCGAAAAGCGCTACCAATCCACCACACGAAGCTGGAATAAACCGTAATCCTCCTTTACTCTTAAAGGATGCCACTTTTAACGAGAAACATTGAATTCCTACCCCCCGTCAAACTCAGCCCCTGGCGCAAAGTCGCTATGGGAACTTGGCGCACTGTGGGCGACCCCAGCGTGTATGGAATCGTTGAAATGGACGTCGCTCCCGCGCTCGAGTACATGAAAAAAATTGAATCGAAAACGGGTTCAAAAATCACCCTCACCCACTTCGTCGGAAAAGTAATTGCCAATACCATGGCCAAACATCCCGAGATCAACTGCGTGCAGCGGTGGGGCCGCCTCTATCCGCGTAAAAACGTCGATATCTTCTTTCAAGTCGCAACCGACAATTCAGGAAAAGATCTTTCGGGCCTCACGATTCGAAATACCGACAAAAAGTCGCTGCTCGAAATCGCGCTCGAGATGCAAGCCATGGTTCAAAAGATTCGCTCCGAGGGCGATCCCGACTTTAGGAAAATGAAAAACCTGATGGGCCTCATTCCGGGATGGGCTTCGCGCTACTTACTGAATATTTCGAGTTTCTTGCTGCTGGGACTGAACGTGTGGTCACCCCTGATGGGTACTCCGCGCGATCCGTTTGGGGGCTGCATGGTCACCAGCATCGGAACCTTGGGCCTCGATATTGCGTTCGCGCCTCTGGTTCCCTATTCAAAAGTGCCCTTATTACTTGCCGTGGGCCTAGCCAAAGACACCCCGATTGCGAAGAACGGACAAGTCGTTATCACTAAAATTTCAAAAATTTGCGCCACTTTTGACCATCGCTTAATCGACGGGGTGCACGCCGGAAAAATGCTTAAAACCATGACCGCCATCTTCGAAAATCCCGAACGAGAACTCGGCCCGGTTTAACGAACCACGGTTTTTGACGAAGCAGTATACTTCTGTACGGCAACCCGCTTCATGGGGGCACTGAGCCTGAGGTCGGCTGCAGGCAGGTTTTCGCGATATCGCGGAGCAATGGCGGCTAGTTTTTGAATGTCTCGATCAAAACTGATGGGGCCAGACTTAGGAACGTTAATTTCGGAGAGCTGCTGATAAAGAAGCGTATCGTCTGATACTGAGGAAGGTAATGAAGAAGGTAATGACGAGGGCATACGCGAGAACGGTGTGTTCAAATTGAGGCCAAGATTCAAGATCAGTGCACCGGCAGCGATCGCGAACATTCCAGTGTGCTTTGCCATAAGAAAAACTTCCTTTCAGTTACAGTGTCCGTGCCCCTATGAGCAAGAGGGGTGCCAAGAGACACAGTATTTTAAGTTGCCGCTGATTGCCGCTTAATTAAGTGCAAGTATTCGTTATATATGGTTTTTTATTTAACCCCCTCAGTCCCACTTCGACACCTTCAGCGCTTCGTACATCAAACACTGTCTAAAACTTAGTCAACTGTCCAACTGATCCCTTTTGAAGTTGGCTCACTTTCATGACATCGTGACCTTGCACCTATGTCTAAACAACGCCCGATTCGGCTCATTCAAGTTCGCCAGAATAATTTAAAGAACGTAACCGTCGAGTTCCCTTCAAAAAAGATCTCTGTGGTGACCGGGCTTTCGGGAAGCGGCAAAAGTTCGCTCGTGTTTGATACCCTCTATGCCGAGGGGCAACGCAGGTATGTCGAAAGCCTATCGACTTACACTCGGCAGTTCTTAGAGAAAATGCCCAAGCCCGACCTCGATGGCGTTCAAAATATTCCTCCCGCGATTGCCCTCGAACAAAAAAACCATGTCATTAATTCGCGTTCGACGGTGGGAACTCAAACCGAAATTACCGACTATCTTCGAGTACTGTTTGCAAAAATTGGTCAAACCTTTTGTGTAAACTGTGGTGGCGAGGTCAAAAAGACCGATCCTCAACATTTAGTAGACTGGGGCTGCCAGTGGTTACTAGGACGCAAAGCCCTTATTGTAGCCCCGCTGGGTCACGATCTGCGCGAACTGAAAGATACCCCAAAAAAGAGAAAGAAAAAGGCTCCGGTCAATCAAACCACAAACTCCCTCTTTCAGGTTCTGAGAGAGCAGGGATACAAGCGCGTACTCTGGAAGAAAAACACCTCACACGAGCTACTTGACCTTGAAGAGCTCGGTTCTCCCGAATTTCCAGTCGTTCCAGATACCGCGTACGCTGCGCTCGAACTTTTTGTTGTGGTCGATCGCTTACGCCTCTCTGCCGATCCCGATTCCGATACAAGAGCGCGACTTCGCGACTCGATCGAGCAGTCGCTGACCATCGGAAAAGGACGAATGGGATTCTTCGATCTCGATTCGACCGAATGGAACGCTTTTGACAGTCGATTCAGCTGCTCAAAATGTAAAAAAGAGCATCGAACACCGGAACCCCACCTTTTCTCATTCAATAGCCCCATGGGCGCTTGCCCCAAGTGCAGTGGTTTTGGATTTACACTCGATCTCGACGAAAATTTAATTGTTCCTGATCCTTCAAAAACGATCAAAAACGGAACAATCGATCCCCTCTCTAAACCCTCGTTCTCAGATTGGCAAAACGACCTCTTTCGGTTCTGCGAGCGCCAGGGTATCTCCATCGGAAAGCGCTACCGCGAGCTTACCCCCTCGCAGCGCAAGCTTCTCTGGGAAGGCACCCCCGAAGACAAAACATTTCCAGGCATTATTGCCTGCTTTGAGGAGCTGAAGCGCTGGAAGTACAAACTCCATATTCGCGTATTCATTCGCCGCTACCAGCAGCAGACGCTCTGCCTCTCCTGCAATGGGGCGCGGCTTCAACCCGAAGCGCTTGCGGTACGAATTCTGGGAAAAAACATTGCCGAGACCCTCGATTCGCCTATTTACGACTGCATCGAATGGTTTAAAAATCTGCAACTTTCCGCCGCGCAGAAAAAAATTGCCCTCGAGGTTTATACCCAGCTCGAACGTAGAATGTTCTACCTTGTTGAAGTGGGCGTAGGCTACCTGACCCTTTCTCGCTTGGCAAAATCCCTCTCGGGAGGAGAGTTTCAACGCATTAACCTAGCCACGCAACTGGGTAACGGACTTTGCGGCACCCTTTACGTCTTAGACGAGCCCTCGATCGGCCTGCATGCGGCCGACACGGAACGACTGATCGGCGTTTTAAAAAGGCTGCGCGACCAAGGCAACACCGTCGTTGTAGTAGAGCACGACTTAGAAGTGATGAAAGCCGCCGACTGGTTGGTTGAACTCGGACCCCACGCCGGACGCCGTGGAGGCGAACTGGTGATCGAAGGTGCAGCTCAAACCCTGATCGAGCATGCAACGTCGTTAACGGGCAAGTACCTATCGGGCGAAGCGAAGGTGGGCCGAGTTCGTTCACAGCGCACGGCCCCCAGACGAACGCTGCGCATGACCGGGTGTCGTGAAAACAACCTCAAAAATATCGACGTCGAGTTTCCACTCGATC
>CANJNU010000072.1 GCA_947475645.1 Bacteriovoracaceae bacterium
AGCCTTTCCGCGCCGCAAGAGCAGGGAAGCCTAAGGCCTCGGTGAAGAAGAAAGTAAACGCTGCGTACTTAATGAAGGAGTGGGTCTTTGTGTTTTTCTTCGCCATTCGGGAAGGAGATAGAGCAAGCGCGGTGCCAACCCATAATAGTTTTTGACCAGCTGAAATTACTGATATTTTTAGAAGACAGTGGGATCATTCCCTAGACAGGGGTGTCTATATTTTGAACACTTGCTTGAAAATTGGACGAGCTATGGCACCCTCATGGGGTGAGCCAACCCCTACTGATTTTCGACGGAGACTGCGGCTTTTGTCGCAGGTGGATCGCCTACTGGCAAATCTTAACCGAAGGGCGCGTGACCTACGCGGCCTACCAAGCTGTGGCTGATCAGCATCCGCAGATCCCTCGGGCAGAATTTGAGAACTCGGTTTGGCTAGTTGAGCAGACTCCTGCCGGGAAAAAAACCATCACACGTGCAGCCGAGGCAGTGGTTCGCGCACTTGCGGTAAATGCTGTTTCAAAGCCTTATTTGCGGTGGCCGTTTGCGCTCTATCAACGAATGCCAGGCATGAAGTACCTCATGGAGTTTGCGTACAATCGAGTTGCAAAAAACCGAGTCTTCTTTTCTCGGGCAACCTCTCTTCTTTGGGGCGAGTCGATCGAGCCCGTTCGTTACGAAGGTACTCGGGCGCTCTTCCTGCGTGGCATGGGGCTGGTTTATTTTGCAGCGTTCGCGTCGTTTGCTGTTCAGGCGCAGGCGATTATCGGGCCGCGTGGAATTTTTCCATCGGGTCTGAGTTCGGGAGCAGTTACCGCGCTCTGGGCTGCTGGAATGGGTGCTGCGTTTTTAATTTTAGTGAATCACTTCACACGAGTGGCGCTTCTCTCGGCATGGCTAGCCTACTTGGCGGTTGTTCAGTATGGGCAGGTCTTCTTTCAGTTTCAATGGGACGCGCTTCTTCTCGAAATGGGCTTTTTTTCCCTTATTCTAGCTCATTCCCGTGGCGAGCCCTCAAGGCTAGCGGTGTGGTTATTGCGCTGGGTTTTATTCAAAGTGGTGTTTTTTTCGGGATGGGTCAAGCTCGCAAGCGGCGATCCCACGTGGAGCGATCTAACAGCACTCAAGTATCATTTCGAAACGCAGCCGCTTCCTACTTGGGTGGGTTGGTGGGTGCACCAGCTTCCACTCAGCGTTCTGAAGTGGGGTACCGTGGCGATGTTCTTTGTTGAACTTCTCCTTCCTCTCCTTTTCTTTCTTCCTCGTCGTGCGAGATTCTTTGCAGCAATTGTTACCGTATTGCTTCAGTGTGCGATTGGTCTGACTGGAAACTATGGCTTCTTCGGCCTCGAAGTGTGTGTTCTCAGTCTTCTGCTTTTAGACGATCAATGGATTCGCGAGCATTGGGGCGAGCAGAGGCTTCGTGGGCTGAAGGGGCCGACTCTGTCTCTGGGACAGCGTCCCGCCCACACCTGGGTTTTGGTGCTGGCCTTGGGGTCTGCCGTTCTTGGGCAGCGGTTTGGCCTTCCTTGGGTTCAATCTTACGGCGTCTTTGCGGTAATGACGCAGCAGCGCGCCGAGTTGGTCATTGAAGGGTCGCTGAGTGGTGCGCCGAATAGCACGGACTGGGCCCCCTACGAGTTCCGGTGGAAGCCCGGAGATTTGAAGCGGCGTCCCGGTTTTGTGCCGTTTCATATGCCACGAGTCGACTGGCAGCTCTGGTTTGCAGCGTTAGGCGGCCTCGATCAAAACGGGTGGGTGCTCCAGGTGGCTCGACGAATCCTGGAAGGGGCCCCCGAGGTTCTGAATTTGTTTGAGAAAACTCCATTCGGGGGGCGGGCTCCTCAAGCTTTGAGGGTGGTGCAGTATCCCTATCAGATGACATCCCCCAATGAACGAGAGGCAACGCAGCAATGGTGGAAGAGGGGCGAGCCCCGACTCTATTTGCCAGCCGTGACACTCCGCAACTCAATAGGCGCACCAGATTGACTCGCTGCTGCTAAAGCCGCATGAATTCAGCCTTTTTTAGAAAATTTTGAGTTCCGATTTGACAACTTCAAGTGCGTGACCAATATACAGACAATCCTATTGAAGGATGGTCGGCAATTGTGCCGCGGTACCCTTCATTAAGAACTTTTGGCAAAACCAAAGTGATTCGTGAGCTTAAAATTCATGAACCAAATATTCACCTAAAAGTGAAAGGAATCGAAAACTTATGCAAGTTCGTCCATTGCACGACCGTGTGTTGGTAAAACGTTTTAGTGAAGAAGAGCGCTCGAAGGGCGGGATCATCATTCCTGACACTGCGAAAGAAAAGCCGGTTCAAGGCGAGATCATTGCAGTTGGCCAAGGCCGCTTTGGTGAAGACGGTAAGATTCGTCCACTCGATGTTAAAAAAGGCGACCGCGTTCTCTTCGGAAAATATGCGGGAACCGAAATTAAGATTGATGGCGAAGACTTTTTGATGATGCGCGAGGAAGATATCCTCGGCGTTCTCCAAAACTAATCTTCGTTTCTCACATTTAGAATTATTCAATCCAAGGAGAATAAAATATGTCAGCAAAAGAACTGCGTTTCTCAGAAGACGCCCGTTCCGCCATTTTGAATGGCGTGAATGCTTTAGCAAATGCTGTGAAAGTAACTTTGGGACCTAAGGGTCGCAATGTTGTAATTGAAAAGTCTTTCGGCGCGCCAAACGTGACCAAAGACGGCGTGACTGTAGCAAAAGAAATCGAACTTTCCGACAAGTTCGAAAATATGGGCGCACAAATGGTTCGCGAAGTTGCTTCGAAAACCAATGACGACGCCGGCGACGGCACCACCACCGCAACTGTATTGGCCCAAGCGATCTATCGCGAAGGTGCTAAGATCGTTGCTGCTGGCCACAACCCAATGGAATTGAAGCGCGGAATTGACCGCGCTGTTGAAACCATCGTTGCTGAGCTGAAGAGAATCTCTAAGCCTACCAAGGACCAAAAAGAGATTGCTCAAGTGGGCACCATCTCTGCGAACAACGACCCCACCATTGGCAAGATTATTGCTGAAGCGATGGAAAAAGTTGGCAAAGAAGGCGTGATCACGGTTGAAGAATCCAAAACTGCAGAAACCACCCTCGAAACAGTCGAAGGAATGCAGTTCGATCGCGGATACCTCTCTCCTTACTTCGTCACTCACCCAGAGAAGATGGAAGCGGCCCTCGAAAGTCCATTTATTCTGATCTACGACAAGAAGATCAGTTCCATGAAGGACCTTCTTCCTTTGCTCGAGAAGGTAGTTCAACGCAACAAGCCTCTCGTCATCATTGCTGAAGAAATTGAAGGCGAAGCGTTGGCGACTCTGGTTGTGAACAAACTTCGTGGCACGCTACAAGTCGCAGCTGTAAAGGCTCCAGGCTTTGGCGATCGCCGCAAGGAAATGCTACAAGATCTCGCTGTTCTTACTGGTGGTACCGTGATCTCCGAAGATCTTGGACACAAGCTCGAAACAGCTCGCTTGGAAGACCTCGGTCAAGCCAAGAAGATCACCATCGACAAAGATACCACCACAATCGTGGATGGTGCTGGCAAGAAGGCCGATGTAGATGGTCGTGTGAAGACGATTCGTGCTCAAGTCGAAGAAACTTCTTCTGACTATGATCGCGAAAAGCTTCAAGAGCGGTTGGCTAAGTTGGTTGGCGGCGTAGCCGTAATCAATGTTGGCGCAGCTACCGAAGTTGAAATGAAGGAAAAGAAGGCTCGCGTGGAAGATGCATTAAATGCAACTCGCGCAGCAGTTGAAGAAGGAATCGTCCCCGGCGGCGGTACTGCACTTCTTCGTGCAGCAAAGGCTCTCGACAACTTGAAGGGTCTTTCTACTGAACAACAAGCTGGCGTGAACATTATCCGTCGTGCTGTCGAAGAACCACTTCGCCAGATCGCTGGAAATGCAGGCCACGAAGGTTCGATTGTTGTGGATAAGGTTCTTAATAATCCATCCCCAACTTTCGGATTCAATGCTCTGACTGAGAAATACGAAGACCTTCTGTTGGCGGGCGTAATCGATCCAGCTAAGGTTGCTCGTTGCGCAATTCAGAATGCAGCTTCTGTGGCAAGCCTGATGCTCACCACCGAAACCATGATTGCTGAAAAGCCAAAGAGAGAATCCTCTGCTGGCGGCCAAGGCATGGGCGGTATGGGTGGCATGGGCGGCATGGGCGACATGATGTAATCTTCGGATTACGCAATCTGTCCCGAGCACACGCTCAAATTGAGGGCCTCAGAGAGAAATCTCTGAGGCCTTTTTTTAGTTATAATTCAAAGTTGCAGTAATCGAGTCCAAGTAGCTGCCCAGGTTCTTTTGTTGTCCGGGGGGAACGCGTCCGTAAATCGGGTAAGTAAAGGTTCTTCCCGTTCTGTCGTTCGGGATGTTCATCGTATCCGTTACAAAGACGGTTCCGTTGGTTCCGTCTCCCCATTTCTGGGTACCAGCGGAAGGTCGCTTTGTTCAATTCCTAATCGATTGATGTCATAGGGGCGAAGTCGTGGAATCAGTAGACTTCTGTCGCCTCTTGTTTTTCCGATCGCTTGGTGTTCGGCATAAACAGTGACGTTCGGGTAGTGATCCACTTTGACCACTCCAAAACTATCGGTAAGTTTTCTTGATGCAAAAGCGTTATTGCCTAGAAACGAAAAGGCTCCGGCTGCGGGTCGTGTAAATCGATCCGAGGGTCTGATAAAAAAAGTTAAAGCTATAATTGAGTGAGAAGATCCGAAGATCGCTTTGATTTCCTGTCTTTTGATTCAGGTAGTTAAATGACAGCGAGTCCGAGCCTCGGGGTGAAACGCCTAAGTAGGCTGCGTGAGTGGTTCTTCTTGACTGCGGTTCGATATTGCCGATTTGCGAGAAGTTCTCTGAGGCAAGTTCGGAGCGAATTCCAAAGCCATATTGGCGCGTCAGGCGATTAAATGACAACATCGATGAGTCAGGGACGCAAACGTCGGACCGTATGATGCACTCTCAAGTGCGAAGTTTTGCCGAATACTTCCTAGCTCGTAGGAGAAATCATGAAGTCCCTTTTTGAGTAAAGTGGGGCTGACGTAGTAAGGCTGCGTGATCAGAGTTTCTCTTCCTAGATAGTCCCGCACTACGAGTTGAATCTCGCCTTGTCCAGTGACCATGGGCACGTTCACGATTTCAAATGGCCCTGTGGGAACCTCTTGCCGAGTTCTCAAATTATTATTCACGTAGATGTCGACGGTGGATGGAAGGGCTGCTTCACCGCGAAGAGCATAGAGTGGAAACGTGATGTAGCCTGGCTGGGTAGCGAAGTGAGTTGCCCATTGGATGCCCCCAAAACGTGTCGGGCGCCCCCAGTTGCCACTTTTATTGATGCAGTCGCCTAAGCGATAGCTCGAGAGTTTCTCGGGGCGGTCGTAGGTCCAAGTGGATTCGAGTCGAACAGCCTGGGCTTGTGTGGTGAGATTACGAGCCAATGCTGTGCTAGTGCCCACTCCTGCTGCGGTGAATAGACCTAATTCGACAGTCCCCTCGGTGTGAGTTAAGAGAAATGACTTGGGTTGCGCCTGGATCGTAAGTTCTTGTCGGTCTGAATTGAACTCGTAGGTCAGATCACGAATCGCATTGAGTGAATAGTAATTGTTCCCTTCGAATGCAAGAGGCG